>DATHJR010000498.1:0-3809 GCA_035286525.1 Gemmatimonadaceae bacterium
GATAGCGCTTGAGCTCTGCGTTTTCCTCGTTCAGCGATACGTATGTCACATCCGGGGTCGTAACGCTTTTCACGTTTGCTAAATCGACCGGGTTGGCGAGGAGCGTCTTAACGGCTTGACTGGGCGAAATCGTCATGTTTCCTTCTCCGTTGCGATTCGGTGTTTCGCGGCCGTGTCTGCGAACATCTGCGGTTGCATTCTCCCTGCCTCCGCGCTCCGTGTCTCAGCTCAGCCCCAGCCCTGCTCGCGAGCCCAAATGCTGAAGCGGTGCCAGTCGACTTCGGGATAGATCGATCGAAGGCCGACGATGTCCGCGTCGTATCCCACGCGGTCGAACCACTCGAACATGCGTGCGAGATCTTCATTCGACTGACGTACTGCGTCGATCGGAAGCGCCGTGTATTCGATGTGCCGGCCCGATACCTCACTGATTGCCGCAGCCGCCGTCGCGACCGTCAGCTCATCCGACGCGATGTCGATTCGTTTGCCGAGAAAGCTCGCGCGGCGTTCGATGACGAGCGCGGTGAACTGTGCGATGTCCGCGACCGCGATCTGTTGCAGACGACGCGTCGCCGGCAATGCGATCGCGATCGAACCTTTGGCGATGCCGGCTGCCATCCAGTCGGCGAGAAAGTTTTCCATGAAGAAGACCGGTGCGACGATTGTGAACGGCACGCCGGACCGTCGTATCTCCTCCTCGACCTCGAACTTGCTGTCGAAATGAGGAATCCCTGTCCCTCGGTCGGCGCCGGCCACCGACGAATAGACGAGATGCGAGACGCCCGCGACTGCCGCCGCTCGAACGATGTTGATGCCCTCGCGCGCTTCCGTTTGTGCACCGCTCTCGAACGGCGTGGACATGGCGAAAACCGTGTCGACGCCTCGTGCGGCGCGCTCGAGACTTCCGTGATCCTCGAAGTCCCCTGTAACGATCGTGACTCCGCGCTCCGCGAGCGCCGCGGCGGCGGGCGACTCCGGCTTCCTCGTCAGCGCGCGAACCGAGTGCCCGCGCGCGAGCAGCTCGCTCACGAGATGGCCGCCTTGTTTCCCTGTCGCTCCCGTCACGAGCACGTTCAACTTGCCGGACATGTCGATCTCCCGTTCATCTAGTGCTGCTCATTCTTGAAGGAGGCGCTCGGTGAGTACGATTTGGATTACTTGCGGAACGGTCTCGAGACGCGCCCAATCGCGTTGAAGCTCGCACGCCAGCGTGACCCAACTCATCGGCTGTCCTCCAGCAAGAGTGACGCGTTCCAGACCGGCGCGATGTGCTTCGACGGACGTGCCGCCGATCGCGTCGACGACGGGATACACTTCGAAGCCTTCGCGGAGAGCGTCGAGCGCTGGAAACGCCATGCAGACCTCCGTCCACAGGGCGCAGAAGATGAGCTTCCGTCGCCCGGTGCTTCGCACCGCCGCGACGAAGTCGGAGTCTTCCCATGAGTTGATGCTCGTCCGGTCGATCGGCGCATTGCCTTCGAGCAACTCTGCCAGCTCTGGAACGGTGGGCTTCTGGCGGCCGGACGCGACGTTGACCGTCGAATGAACGATCGGCAGTCCGAATGCCTTCGCGGTCTTGACCGTCGACACTACGTTCTTCAGCAAGAGTTGCTGGTCCATCGATCGAATCGACGCTACCTGCGACGGCTGGTAGTCGATCACGAGCAGCGCCGCATTCTCCGGGGTGATGAGATGATCGGCGCGCGGATCGCGTCTCGTTCCGTTGGTCGTCATGGATGTTTTCGAAACCCCGCTCAGGGATGAACCCAGGAGGCCAATCCGAGATCGAGACGCAACGACTCCATGACCCAGAACGTCGTGCTCGCGGTGTACACATCCGCCGCGGCCAACACGCCCGTGTACTTGGCGATGACAGGCGCCGCGGCCATGTCGGTGATCGCGTCGAGGTAGCCCTTCACGGCGGCCCACGAATTGTCACCGTACTTCTGGAGGTACGGAGCGAGATCGACTTTGGTGATCGCGCTCTTCACGTTCTCGACGATGTCGGCCATGTACTGCTGGTGCAGGACGACGTCCTCTCGTGTGCCGAGCCGGCCGAGGTGTCCGCCGATGAAATGCTTCCACGGGTAGGAAAGCGCGGTGGCCGGCGCCTCTATGTAACCCGGTATGTCTTCGCTCAGGTTGACGATGCCGAACGGAGCCCATCTGACGTTGACGATGTCGATGAGCATGAGCGTGTCGTGGTCCGGCAAGTGGATGAAGATGTTGTCGGGGGTGTGATTCGCGCCGCGCCACGCGAGCTCGATGCGTTCACCGCCGATTTCCAGTGCACGTCGATCCTGGAAGATTTCGTCGGGCTCAGGGCGCGCCGCGTCGTTGTCGCGCAGCAGCAGTCGCCGAGTCTCCTCGTGGCCGATGCGAGTGACGTTCTTGTCGAAGAGCGACGATGCTCCGACGTGATCGGCATGATGATGCGAATAGATGAGATGCGTGATCTTGTTGCTCACGCCATTCGCCGCCGCGATCTCGTCGACAGCCCGTCGCAGGTTGTTGCCAATGGTCGGCGGCGCGTCGAGCAGGACGACACCGTCGCGCGTGGTGAGGAACGCCGACTGATACGTGCCGTCGGTAACCCAGTAGAGGTTCCGCTCTATTCGTCCGACGTAGTACCCCTGCTCGTTGAGAGCGGGCCCAAGCGCCGACTTCGGGATCGGCGCGTAGTCAGGCAGAGCTGATGCGGCGGGAACGCTCGGCGTTTGTGTTCTTGCAGCTGTTTTTGAGGGCGACATGTCTTCTCCGTTGTATCAGCGGCGTCCGCGCGCGTTGCTGCGCGACGGGAGAAGAGTGTCACTGGTCAATCGACCGCAACATTTGGCGAAAGGCCAAACGTGCCTATGACTTTTGTCGAAATCGTGTCAGGTCAAAGGTCACGCCGGGGCGAGTGTACAATCGAGGACATACAGCGACCACAGCGAATCGGCGTGTTTGAGTGCATTGACCACCGCCTACTGTTTTGCCAAAATCGACTCAACGGTCGCGCCGCTCGCCGATTCGCGGTGACTCATGCTCGACCCCTTCGGAGGATTCTATCATGAATCAGCAGACTCCGGTCGCGGACGTTGCGCTGGGCGCGCAAGCCGCGGACGCACAAACGCGTCGCGGCACACGCGACGACAGTGGAGGTGGAACCGACGCCGCCGAAGCTCGCCCGACTATCCTCCTCATCCACGGCGGCTTTGTCGATGGCTCGGGCTGGGATGGGGTGTACAAGCAGCTCCGAAAGGATGGCTACAAGGTCACCATCGTGCGGAACCCGACTACGTCGCTGGCCGACGATGTGGCCTTCACGCGCCGTGCAATCGATGAGGTCAACGGCCCCGTGATCCTGGTCGGACACTCGTACGGCGGCGTCGTGGTGACGCAGGCTGGCAACGATCCTCGAGTGGTGGGTTTGGTGTACATCGCTGCGTTCGCGCCGGACACCGGAGAGTCCGTTTCGAAGCTGATCGCGAATCCGGCACCCGGCGCCCCCGTGCCGCCGATCCTTCCACCGCGCGAGGGATTCCTCCTGCTCGACCGCGCCAAGTTCGCAGCGTCGTTCGCTGCCGATGTAGAGCCGTCGCGCGCGGAGTTCATGGCGGAGTCCCAGGTGCCGTGGGGACTCGATGCCCTCAACGGAGAAGTGACCGAGCCGGCCTGGAAGACGAAGCCAAGCTGGTACCTGGTCGCGACGGACGATCACATGATCCCACCGGCTGCGCAGCGGTTCATGTCCCGGCGTGCTGGCGCCACCGTGGTGGAAACGCCAGGGAGTCACGCGCTCTACGTGTCGCGTCCCGATCCCGTCG
>DATHJR010000499.1:0-2175 GCA_035286525.1 Gemmatimonadaceae bacterium
ACGTCCGCCTGTTCCGCCGCATGCGCGGCGTCGCTGCCGAGCAGGAGTCGGAGCGGCGGCGCGTCGAGACTCGCGAGGTGGATGATCGCCGACGCTGCGCGCGCGGGATCGCCGGGTTGCTTGCCGTCGTACTCGCGCTGAAATCGCGCGACCTTTCCCACGGTCTCCTCGTACTCCGGCCGCCCCGCGCGAATCGTCGTCGAGGCGCCCGCGAAGTCTGTGCGAAAGCCGCCCGGCTCCACGATCGTAACCTTGATGCCGAGTGGCGCGAGCTCCTTCGCGAGCACCTCGGAGAATCCCTCGACGCCCCACTTCGCCGCTGCATACGGCCCGCGCCCCACGGGTCCGATGCGCCCGCCGATCGAGGACAGCTGGATGATGTGCCCCGAGCGCTGCGCGCGCATCACGGGGATCGCGGCCTTCGTGACGTTGATGACGCCGAATAGATTCGTCTCGATCTGCGCGCGGAAGTCGGCGAGGCTCGTGTCCTCGATCGAGCCGACGTCGCCGTAGCCCGCATTGTTGACGAGCACATCGAGGCGACCGAACGCCTCCACTGCCGCGTCGATCGCAGCACCGGCAGCACGCTCATCCGTCACGTCGAGTGCGACCGCGTGCGCGCGATCACCGTATCGCGTTACGAGATCGCTCAGCTGCTCCGGCTTCCGCGCAGTCGCCACCAGCGATTCGCCCGCCTCGAGAACCCTTTCCGCGAGCGCACGCCCGAGCCCGCGCGAACTGCCCGTGATGAGCCAGACTCTTGCCATGAAATCCTCCGGGTGGGTTACGCCGGTACTGTTCTCTACGACACACTACTGCTCGTGTCGCTGATGCGCCTTGAATCGGCGTCCTTCGAATTGCTAATGACGTCGCCAGCGTTCTGGCGACCTTTGGCCGGTACATACGATCGATAGCTCCGCGCCGAATCTCTTTCAGCGAGGATCACGGTGACCGTAATGCGACAAATTCCGTGGCGACTGAATCGCCGGTCCTCGCTCGCGGCGATGCTCTGTCTCCTGGCGGGAGCGCTCATCACGAGGCTCCTTCTCGCTGCGCAGCGACAACCGATGAAGCTGACCGTTCTCTCGACGGCCATCGCCCTTTCGCTCGGCGTCGCGCTCTGGCTGGCATGGTGTGCCATGACGTGGCACCTGGCATACGCCCGTGAAACGGAAGGGCCGTACGTCTTCCGATATTCCGGACTCTTCTTCGCTCTCCCCATGTGGAGCGCTCAAACGTTTCAGTTCTATCGACAGCTGGATTCGTCCCGCTCGGCATGGGAGACCCTCTTCTGGCTTCTGTTCGGCTGCATCCTCTCCGCTCCGTTCGCTCTCTGGGGCGGCATCGTGTTTCGGTATTTCGTTGTCCGAATTCTCGGCAAGCCCTCTCGGAATCGATAGCTCACTCCATTCGCCTCGGCACGACGAACATCACCGCGAACGCCCTGCGAGGTGCGGACCCAGACTCTCGCAAGACGGCGCGGCGTGCAATGCGCTCTCATCACTTCGGCTGTGGCCTCGGGGTGGACGCGCTGGTTCGGTTCGCGGTCCAGGTTCCCGTGAGGTGCAGGTTCCCGAGTTGTCCGGCGAATCCGTGATCGATCGTCAGCGTGCCACTCATCCGGTCGCCGCTGAGACTACCGGTCTGATGCCAGTACGTGCCGTCCAGGTCGAACGACACGTTCTGCGCGCCGCTTACCATTGCATCGACAGTACCATTGACGACTGCGCCCGCCACCATGGTGATGGTCTCAGTGTCTTCCCCGCTGCGGCAGCTGATCGCGCCGCCCGAGTACCTTCCGGCGATGCTCTCCGTCGATCGACTGAGGGTGAGCGTATCCACGTTGATCATCGTACAGGCCACCGCGCCTCCATCCGTCAGCTGGCTGACGCGATAGATCCATTGCCCGGCGATGCCGGTCTGCTGTGGTGCCGTGCTGTCGCCGCTGCAGGCGACAAGCGCGCATGCGAGCGCTACAAGTATGAACCGATGCATAGAACCCTCCCGGGGTGAGGTAGCGCGCTGCCGCGAGGTTCACGGACCGCGCATTCGGAGGGTATCGCTGCCCCGTTCGGGGCGAATTACGTCGTGCGACGTAGCCGCGCAGGCGAATGGACGTAGTACGTCATCGATTGATACGTATACAGCGCGCGACGGCCGCGCGCCCGCGCGATC
>DATHJR010000500.1:0-4085 GCA_035286525.1 Gemmatimonadaceae bacterium
GAGCTTGCGCACAGGCTAGCGGAAACACCGCGTACGACGACATCCAATTCGCGGAATCGCAAGCCAAACGTTGCACCGCGGAGCGCTGCGACCGCTAGCCGGACTCCACACCGATGACGGGGCACGCCCCTCCTGCACCGCGCACGCATCGATCATTCTTTCAGGATGAGTCCATTCCCGGCGCTCCCGCGTTCCCGGCTCGTTCGCTGCGCGGCCCTGCTCGCGCTGTTTCCAGGCGGAGCCATCGCACAGAAGATTCCGCAAACGCTCACGGTCGATTCGACATCGGCCGCCGCGCTGTCGCGACGCCAGCCGCGCGAGCGCCCCGACACCGTCCGCGCCTTCCCTACGCGCAAGCTCGCCGACGGCGTCTACGCAGTCTTGGGCGATACGGGCCGGGGATCGGAGGGGCGCTCGAACGCGGGATTCGTGGTGACGCGGACGGGCGTCGTCGTCATCGATGCGCTCGCGAGTCCGGCGCAGGGGAAGACGCTCCTGCGCACCATTCGGACGATCACGCCGCTTCCCGTGCGGTGGCTGATTCTCACCCATCATCATCCCGATCACACGTTCGGCGCCATCGTGTTCAAGCGCGCGGGCGCGAGGGTGCTGGCGCATCCGGACCGCCGGACGCTCGCGTCGGAGGATGGCGACGACGCGATGGTGAGCGCGTGGACCGGCGTGCTCGGCCTGCACGAGATGCAGGGATTTGCGTTCGCGGACACGCCCGACGTTCCGATCGCGCACGACACGACGGTGACGCTAGGTGGACGCAGGTTCGTGATCGATGTGCCCGGTACCGCGCACACGCCGGGCGACCTCGTGATCTGGCTCCCGGACGCGCGCGTCCTCTTCGCGGGCGATCTGCTCATCGAGGATGGTGTCGCGATGGTGGTGGATGGAAGCTCGAGCGGGCTGCTCATCGCGCTCGACCGGCTCGAGGCGCTGAAGCCGCTCGCGGTCATGCCGGGGCACGGGAGAATCCCCGCGGAGCCGCTCGAGCTCATTCGTTCGACGCGCTGCGAGACGCTCGCGCTCCGCGCGAAATTGCGCGGCGACGTGCAGCAGGGCGTCTCGATGAGCCGGGCGCTGGCGTCGCTTCCGCCGGCGGATCGCGACCGTCCCGTGTCGCGCAACTCACGCGTGCGAAGGAACGCCGTGCGAATTTTCGCCGAAATGGAGCAGGAGTTGCTGCACTCCACGCAAGCCAGCTCGGCGAAGAGTGATTCTGTCGCGATGGTGTCCTGCGCACGCTGATCGCGCGACGAGGCGGCTTGCCGCTCGTGAAATGTCAGGATAGAATTGTCTCCCCGTTTCGTCTTCAGGGAATGATTCACGCCCCCTTTGTGCATTCGCTCACTCCACCGTTCGTCTTCGTCGGTGAGCGCCTCTGGCTGGATTTCATCAACACCGATGACGTGCGTCGCGGCACGCGCGTGGATGTGCTGCGGGATTTCGAGCAGCTCATCCGCTGGCTCGAGGCGACGTCCATTCTCGACGGCGAACGCGCGAGCGGAATCCGAAGACGCGCGCAGCAGCAGCCGGCGGGCGCGACCGCATCGCTCGCGGACGCGCGACGCATCCGCGCATCGCTGCGCGCGCTGGCCGAGCGCGGCGCGCAGACCGAAGAGGTGCGCGTGAACGCGCTCGGCGAGATCAATCGCGTGCTGGGGCGAAGCGCGGGCACCAGGCGGGTCGAGGCGCGCGCGGATGGGAGCTTCGTGCGGAGCTTCGTGCCCGTGGGCGACGCGTTCGCGGGGCTGATGATTCCGGTGGTGGAGTCCGCGGCCGATGCGCTCGTCACGGCGGAGCTCGTCCGCGTGCGGCGCTGCGCCGACACGCGGTGCCTGCACGTCTTCTTCGACAGCACGAAAAATGGACGCCGCCGGTGGTGCGACATGTCCACCTGCGGCAACCGCGCGAAGGCCGCGCGGCACCGCAGGCGGGTGAGCGAGACCGCGCTCGCCGAGCGCGCCTCGTGAGCTACAGACCGATCAAGAGGCCGAAGGTGATCGGCACCTGCGTGATCGACTTTCGGTTGATGACGCCCGTGTCGTTCGTGTAGATGTTCTGAACGCGCCCTTCGCCGAAGGCGCTCACACGTCCGATGCTCACGGCCAGTCCGGCGCCGCCATCGATTCCGAAGTGAACTTTCGACGTCGTCGTGCCGTTCGCGGTGTCGGCGACGTTTCGCACGTCGAACGCGCCGACGCCAGCGGTGATGTACGGGCGCACCGGGCCGGGTAGGAGGCTGATCTGGAGTCCGCCCGTGCCGCTGAGAATGTTCGCGTGCGTGCTGCTGGGGATTCCGAGCGCCTCTCTGTAGTCCAATCGCTGGAAGGCGAGGTTGATGCGGAGCGCCGGCAGCGGACCGAGATGCACGAGCAGGAAACCCTGGCCCGTCACCCCGCTCTGGAAGTCGGTCTTGGCGACACCAACGGGAACGACCGCGCCGCCGCCGAATCCAATGCTCAGGATTGGCTGATGACGTTGTGCGTGCACGGCCGACGCGCCGAGTGTGAGGGCTAGGGGCGAGAGCAGTGCAACGGCTACGCCCGTGCGGAGCGTCCGCGCGCAATCGAGGTATCGCCTGGACATGGGGGGTTCCGAGTGGAGTGAGTGGGGGCGGACCGGCGGGAGCCGGCCTCCTCGTATCAGAAGAAACGACTCGAGGCGCGCGTTTTTCTCACATCGCTCGGCGCTTGGCGCCAAAAAAAAACGAGCGCGGAATCCGCGCTCGCTCTCGTTTCGTCGATCGATCGGCGTTTAGCTCGCGATTGCCGGGCGAGGCTTGATGTACCCCATTTCCACAGCGTAACCCGCGAGCTTCTTCTGGAGCACGCGGCGGCCGCGGAAGAGGCGCGACTTCACCGTGCCTTCGGGGATGCCGAGGATGTTCGCGATCTCCGCGTAGCGCAGTCCCTGCACGTCGCTGAGCACCACGGCGAGCCGGTAGTCCTCCGGCAGGGCGTCGATCGCACGCGTGATCTCGTCGTCCATGAACGAGTCGTAGAACTTGCCCTCGGGATCCACCTCGCCGACGATCTCGTACGCACCGCGGCCGTCCTCATCTTCCGGGATGCGCACTTCGCGCGCGTCGATGCGCCGCTTCCGGCTCACGAACGCGTGATAGAGAATCGTGAACAGCCAGGCACGAACGTTCGTCCCGAGCTGATACTGCTCCCACCGGTCGAAGGCTCGGAGCATCGTCTCGGAAACGAGGTCTTCTGCTTCATCGCGCTCGTGCGTGAGCTTGAGCGCAAAGCTGTACAGCGCATCGAGGTGCGTCAGCGCTTCACTTTCGAACTGCGCGCGGCGCTTCGCCCGATCCTCGGTCGAAGCCACGCGAGTACGCTCCGCAACGACGGGCGCCGCCAAAGTCGTCGGCATTCCTTCCCCCACAGGCTGCGTGTTCATTGAGTTGCCCCCACCACTGCCGGCTCGCGCTCCCGTGCGTACGATCGCACCGACCGCTTGAGCTCCGTCGCGATGCCCGCCGCATTCGCCGCGTCGCCCTTCACGCGCGACATGAACCAGGCACCTTCGAGCGTCGCGACCACGAACCTCGCGAGACGCGCGGTATCCGCGTCGTCGTTGAGCCTTGGTCGCGCTTCCCACAACACTGCCTCGATCTGATCTGCCCACCGCTGGAAGAGCGCATCGACCAGCTGTCGGAATCCTTCGTGCTGCGACGCCATCTCGGTGGCGAGTGCCCCGCACGGCGTTCCCGAAGAGCATCCATCGGGAGACTGCGACGAGATCACCGCGTCGATGAAGCGCGTGAGTCGCTCGATCGGCTCTATCGTCGGCTCACGAAGCGCCACGAGCCCGCGCTCGGCGAAATCATCGAACTGCAGCTTAAGCACTGCGTATCCCAGTTCTTCCTTCGACTTGAAGTAGTGGTAGAAATGGCCTTTGCCACACAGCCCCGACTCGCGGACCACCTCGTCTATTGAGGTGTCTCCGAAGCCTTGGCGCCGCATGACCGCTGTTGCGGCCTCCACTATCTGAGTACGCCGATCTTTCATTGGATAGAGTATAAGACTGCTCAGTCCATATGTCAAGTAAACGCTTGAATACATCCT
>DATHJR010000501.1:0-4654 GCA_035286525.1 Gemmatimonadaceae bacterium
CGAGCTGGTGCCACAAGCCGTAGCCGCCCAACCCGACCACCTGCTGCCCGAGCGCTCCCTCGACCATCGTGGAGGCGGTAGGCGTCGGCGCAACGCTGCTGGTCATGAACGGGAAGCTCCAGGCGGGCACGGTGTTCCACACGTCCTGCATCGTGGGATTGTTGTTCAGCGTCACGCCGTAGAGCAGTTCCTGCGAAAAGAGACGTGTCCGGTCCGCGAATCGGAATTCCGTATTATCGAGGCCGATGGAGCCGTCGGGGGCAGCGTAGGTGAGCTGCACGAAGGCGCCGAGCCTTGGAGTGATTTCGCCAGCGAGAAAGACGCTCAGCTGGTCCGGAAAGACGGTGGAGTTGTTCTGCGTCCCCGGCAGTAGGGTCGACAGGTGCGTGATGGACGCCACCGCCATCGCCGATATTGGGGGAAATGGGGCGAGCTTCAACGACTCCCGAGAGGTATCCCCCGCGTTGATTGTCGTGAGCCCCGTGAGGGTGTAGCCATTGAGCTTGAAGAGGCGCCCGAACGGCGTCAGTTGCGGAAATCCGTAGTGACAGGCGCTGCAGGCGAGTTTTGTCTGCCGCGAGAATCCGGGGATGCGCCGCGCGCGCAACGCACGGATCTCCTCGCTCGCGGGTAGCGCGACACGGCGCGCATCGAGATAAGGCAGCAGCGCGTCGCGAACCGGTTTGGGCTCGCCCGGCGTTTCGGCGCGAGCCGCCGCGAACGACGCACTGAGGGCAAGCGCCGTCAGCACCAGTGCCGCGCTCGAAATTCCGCGCCCTCTCCGACATCCAAACCACCGGACAGAGATGTTTTTCATCAGCGTTGCCTCGAGATTTCGGGAAGGGCGCTACTTCGTGGGTGGACCGACGGTCAGCGTTCCGCGCATGCCCACGCTCTGGTGGGGATCGCACAAGAACGGATATGCACCGTCGACGAAGCGCGAATCGATGATCAGATCGTAGGTCTTTCCGTCGCCGATGATGTACGGTCCGGTCGCCGCATCACCGAGCTTCGCTCCCTTCGGCAGCTTGTCGAAGTGCACGTTGTGCGGAGCGCTGCTCGCCTGGACGAATCGCACCGTGTCGCCGTGTTGCGCGACGATCGCCGCGGGCTCGAACGCGAACTGCGAGTTCGGCTTGTCGACCATCTTCACGAGAATGAGATGGCCGGCCTGCGCGCTCGCGTCGGATGCCGACAAGAGCAGGAGCAGACCTGCCGCGATCGACGCATATCTTGCGATGTTCCCTGGAATGGATTTCACGAAGCTCCCCCTAGCTGTGGTGGCGACCTGTGGATTTCGCCACTGGCAGATGTGGCGACAGGCGACATCTGGAAGCTGGCGATGGAGGGTTCGCTGGTCTGTCGGGCGAAGGCTGAACTTTTCTGCCGATAGTGCCGAGGCGTCGTGGTGGAATCCCTTACAGAAGTGGCGGCGGCTCCCCTACTTCGCGCAGGCAAGGCGGTCGGTAGCTTTCGCTCATGAGTGCAGCCAGCGAGCGAGCAGCGAGACCGGGCACAGATCAGAGAGCCGCGATCGAGTCTCCGACGCGGCGAGCGTCTGTCGCTCCAGCCGGTTTAGATGGCGGCCAGTGGCAAGCGACGCTCGCGGATGACATGAAGCGCACCTCTCGCGTGCCCGGATGGGTCGAGCGCGTGCTCCGCACTCCGTTGATCATCAAGCTCGCAGGGGCGAACGCCCTGCTGTTGAGCGTTACTACGGCAACCGCGATCTTCATCCGCAACGCCGAGATCCGAACGGCGCCCGCAATCGCAGTAGTTGGAGTGGCGTTTCTGATCGCGCTGGCGGTGAACATCGCGCTGGTAAACGCCGCTCTGCATCCGATCGTCGCGCTGGGGAACACCGTGGATTCGATCAGGCACGGCGATTTGCGTGCGCGCGTTCCGGCTTCTCCTCTGGCAGACCGCGACGTCGCGCGCGTCGGTCGTATGCTCAACGTCCTCCTCGATGGCCTGGTCGGCGATCGCGCACGCACGCGTCGGCTCGCAGTGGAGCTGATCGATGCGGGTGACAGGGAGCGTGCGGCGATATCCAAGGAGCTGCACGATTCGACGGCGCAAACGCTGGCCGCGCTCGTCATGCGGTTGAGCGCCGCGACGCGGAGCATGGAGGAGGGCGCCGTCGAGAGCCTCAAGCAGCAGCTCGAAGGCGCGCGGGAGCTCGCGACCGGGACGCTCGAGGACGTGCGGCGCCTGGCGCACTCGATGCACCCCCTGGTGCTCGACGAGCTCGGACTGATCGCAGCGTTGCGGCGTCTCGCGCGCGAGTCCACGACGCACAACGCGGGCATCGCCGGCGTGCGTGTACGCGTCATCGCGGAGGACGGTGTCGATGCGACCATCCCTGCGACGACGGCATCCGTGCTCTACCGCATTGCGGAGGAGGCGCTCCTGAATGCTCGTCGTCACGCCGAGTCCGAGCACGTCGAGATTCGTGTTCGGAGGGACGCGGACACCGCAACACTCGAGATCAGCGACGACGGTGTGGGTTTCGATCCCGATAGCGTGCCGCTGAATCAGACAGGTATAGGTTTATTCATCATGCGGGAGCGGATAGCCCTCATCGATGGCAACCTGCGCGTCACCGGCAGCGCCGGTGGTGGCACGTCAGTCATCGCCTCCGTGCCGCTGCGGTCATCCACGGGGCGGTCAACGATGCTCACCGAATGAGCGATGACTTGATTCGCGTCATCCTGGCGGACGACCACGCCGTCGTTCGCGCGGGGCTGAAGGCCGTGCTGGGCGCCTCGTCGAACATCCAGGTCGTTGGCGAAGCAGCGGACGGCTCGGAGGCCGTCGCGCTCGCGGAGCGCCTCGATCCCGACGTGGTCATCATGGATCTGTCGATGGACCGAACGGACGGAGCGACCGCCACACGACAGATCGCGGACAAGAAGCTTCGCGCACGCGTGCTGATCCTGACCATGCACGCGGAGGAGGACTATCTGATCCTCGCGCTCGAGGCGGGTGCGGCGGGATATCTGATGAAGAATGCTGCGGACCGCGAGCTGGTGGATGCCGTCAGAACCGTCGCTCGCGGAGACATGTTCATTCGACCGAGCGCGGCGAGAATCCTCGCGCAGGGAATAGGCAGGAAGGATCCGTTGGCCGCGGAGCGCGCACGTTTCGAGCGCCTGACTGAACGGGAGCAGAACGTCTTGAAGTTCACGGCGCAAGGGTATTCCGCACCGGAAATTGGCGAGCGCTTGTTCATCAGCCCGAAAACGGTGGACACCTACAAGCAGCGCATCGGCGAGAAGCTGGGTCTCACGCACCGCGCGGAGTACATCTCCTTCGCCCTCAAGCTGGGGCTGCTCTCCGAGTAGACGGGTGGTCCCATTGCATGGGCGGCCGGACAACTGCTCTGATGGGCTGTGCGAACGGCTCGACTCATTGCTTCGCGTCGCGCGACGGAACCACCAGCGTCGACCAACGGGCCCTGTGCGCAAGCTTCATCGACATGCTTCCAGTCGCAACACGGTCGAGCAGCGAGTGCTCCTCCTTACCCACCGCGAGCAGATCGGCGCCCACCGCGTGCCCCAATCCTTCGACCGCCGACTGTACGTCGCCATGAAGAAGAATGGAGCTCACCGTCACTCCCGGCGCTGGTGCGAGATCGTCTATCAGGGCATCGAGCCTCGTCCGCAGATCGTCCGAGTGCTCTCGCGAGACATGCACGAAATACATCGCGCCCTCATCATCCATGAGATGGCGGGCGAGGTGAGCGGCGCGGATACTCGCCGCTCCGAAGTCGATCGCCACTACGACTCGCTTGGGCAATGCCGAGAGGTCCGCGCGGACTGCAAGCACCGGAACTCGCGAGAGCCTTAACACCTCCCCGAGCAGATCCCGCGAGACCGCGCGGCGCAACACGCCGTGGTGGCGCAGTCCCATGACGATGAGACCGGCGCGCATCGCGCTTGCCCGCGCGACGATAGCATCAATCGGAGACTGATCGGTGGCGTCTAGCGGCCACTGGACTTGCCCCGCAACGGAGCGCACTCGCTTGTCGACCGATTCGCGGCACAGGCGCCTGTACTCCGGACTGAAATACTCCTCGAGAGCGATCCCCCCAAGCGGCGACACCGCCGCTTCCGCCGCTCGCAGATCGCCGAGCGCGCGAACGACCGTCGGCACTGCACCCTTTCGGTCTGCGAGTGCAAGCGCAATCCGAATGGAGGCCGCAGTGGTCTCATCGTCGGCGAGCGCAAGAAGCAGCGGAAAAACGGAATCCAGCGCTGCAGTCGGCGCGCAGCGTACAACTGTGGGCACTCCTCCTGCGACGGCGGACGCGCCGACTGCAGCTGTCGTGGAACTGTCGAAGCGGGCCATCGGACACCTCTCGAAGTGATGCTTCAACATGCCGCATCACCCGACAATGTTCTGTCGGCGAATCCCGCAAAGTTGGTAGGGAGTTCCAGTACGAGGCCCGCGCGCGACCCAGGCGAGCTACGTCACCGCACGAGCGATGAGAAAGGCGGCGCCCGCTGCCAGC
Source organism: Gemmatimonadaceae bacterium (assembly GCA_035286525.1). Classification (GTDB taxonomy): domain Bacteria; phylum Gemmatimonadota; class Gemmatimonadetes; order Gemmatimonadales; family Gemmatimonadaceae; genus FEN-1250. Next base: position 4,514 of record DATHJR010000501.1, read on the forward strand.
GCGCCAATGAGCACCGTCTGAAACGCGCCCCGAAGCGGCGGTGCGCCGGTAAAGTGAGCCTTGACGTATCCGAAGGCGAACAGCGCGACCATCGTGACGCCGGCGGACACGACGAGCCCCTCGCGCACGCCGGCCGCGAAG
>DATHJR010000502.1:0-2129 GCA_035286525.1 Gemmatimonadaceae bacterium
TGCTTGACGACGTCGAGTCGATGGTCGCGCCGCAGCTGTCGTCGAGAAAAGTCCGGTATCGCGTCGAATCGTGCGAACCGGGAGTCTCCGTCTGGGCGGACCGCGAGAAGGTCAATCAGATTCTCCTCAACCTGATCACCAACGCGATCAAGTTCACCGAGCGCGGCGAGATCGCGGTGACGTGCACCGCGAGCGAGGATGCCGTGGAGATCTGCGTGCGCGACACCGGAATTGGCATCGACAAGGAGAGAATCGAGACCATTTTCGAGCCGTTCGTCCAGCTCGACGGCGGGTACACGCGAACGGCGCACGGTACGGGACTCGGCCTCACCATCAGCCGGAACTTTGCGCGCGCGATGGGCGGCGACGTGCGCGTGGTGAGTGTGCTAGGAGAGGGATCGTCGTTCATGCTGACGCTGCCCCGCAATCGCCCAGCGGAGTGAGCGGCGCGCGGCCGCTGCTGCTTCGCTTTCCGTCGCTCGCTCGAATTCCCCGCGTCGCGCTCGGCGACTTTCCCACGCCGGTCCAGCGCCTGGACCTTCGCGGTGAAGCTCTGGCCGGCGAGCTCTGGGTGAAGCGCGACGATCTCACCGCATCGTCCCTCGGCGGCAACAAGGTCCGCGCGCTCGAGTGGCTGCTCGGCGGCATCCAGCCGGGCGACGTCGTGCTCACCGCCGGGGGCGAGGGATCCACGCACGTCCTCACCACGGCGACCTACGTCTTCGAGCTCGGCGGTACGACGCACGCGGTGCGGTGGAAGCACGAGATGAATCCGTCCGCGATCGAGGTGGCCGAGCGCGCGCGGGCGGTCTGCGCGACCATCGTGACGGCGCAGGGCCCGGTGACGGGGCTGTTGCGCGCGCATTCCTCGCGCCGACCCGGCACGCTGTGGATCCCGCCCGGGGGCACGTCGCCGCTCGGGATGCTCGGCCACGTCAACGCGGCGCTGGAGCTCGCGGACCAGATCGCCCGCGGGGAGATGCCGCTCCCGGCGCGAGTCGTATTGCCGGTGGGCAGCGGCGGCACGGCTGCCGGCCTCGCTCTCGGCTTCGCCATCGCGAAGATGGACACCATCGTCGTCGGCGCGCGCGTGGCGCCACGCATCGCGGCGGGGCGCATGCGCGTGCTCTACCTCGCGCGGCGCGCTCGCCGCTTCATCGAGCGCGCGATCTCGGGGCGGATCGCCCGCGTCGACCCTTCGCGCGTGCGAATCCTCCATTCTGTGTATGCCGGCGCGTACGGTCGTCCGTTGGCGGGCGCCGCGACTTCCACTCGGCTACTCGAGCGCGCGACTGGCGCGCGGCTGGACGGCACCTACAGTGCGAAGGCGTTCGCGGCGGCGCATGCGATAGCCCGCCGCGAGTCGGGAATTACGCTGTTCTGGCTAACGTTTGACGCGCGAATCTCGTAGGATGGGTGCGCGGGGCACGATCGTAGCCAAAAAAGCGTCTGTATTGTTTTATACGTATCGCTCACCCTATGGCGCCTATGTAAACAGGCGTTGTTTTTGTTCTGCCCGCGCGTAAATTCCTCGCCACGTCCAGCCCGGGTCACACCGGCTGCTCGTCGCTGTCCACAACTCGGAGATGGATTGAGACGCATCATTTTCACGCGCCCGTCATGTGCCGAATCCGATGAGTAGTGAGCCCGCGGCCACCGGGCATCACGCCATCATCCTCGTCGTAGAGCGCGATCCGCACATCCGGGCGCTCGAGGCATTTTTTCTCAATGAGGCGGGTTTCGGCGTAGAGTTTGCCTTCGATGGGGTGGCTGCGCTCCAATTGGCGCGCGCGATCAAGCCCGACATCATCATTACCGAGGTTCTGGTGCCAAAGCTCGACGGGCTGGCACTCTGCCGTGCCGTACGGAAGGAAGCCGAATTGAAGGACACGGTCGTGCTCGTGTTCAGCATACTCGCGGCGGCCACCCGTGCCCGCGAGGCGGGCGCCGACGCCTTCCTGATGAAGCCGCTCGCCGAGCAGCGCCTCGTGCAGACGGTGCGCGAGCTGCTCGCGCAGCGCCGGACCACACGCCCGGCCCCAGGGCCCCCGTGAGCGAGGCCACGGCCGCCATCGAGCGCATTTTCCGTCGCATCGGCACCGGAAACGAGCAGGCCGATCTGGTGCTCG
>DATHJR010000503.1:0-5385 GCA_035286525.1 Gemmatimonadaceae bacterium
GAAGACCGGCGAGGCGACGGTACGCGTCGCGAGCGCGGAGATGCTCGCGAAGTCGCTGCGCCCGCTCCCCTTCGGCAAGGAAGAAACGGTGGACGGCGTCGTCGTACGCCACTCGGGATTCAGCGATCCGGAGCAGCGCTACCGCCAGCGCGCGGTGGACCTCGCAGTGCATCCGGATGTGCGCGCCGCGTTCGTCGCGCGCTCGAGGATGATCAGCGCGCTGCGCGCCTTTCTCGACGCGCGCGGTTTTCTCGAGGTCGAGACGCCGGTGCTCCAGCCGCTCTACGGCGGCGCCGCCGCGCGTCCCTTCACCACGCACCACAACGCGCTCGACATTCCGCTCTTCCTGCGCATCGCCGATGAGCTGTATCTCAAGCGCTTGATCGTCGGCGGCTTCGACGCGGTGTACGAGATCGGCCACGACTTCCGGAACGAAGGGGTGGACCGCACGCACAATCCCGAGTTCACGATGCTCGAGTGGTACCAGGCGTACGCGGACTATACGGACATGATGGTGCTCGTCGAGCAGCTGCTCGCAGCCGCCGCGGCCGCGGTGCGTGCGCATCCATCGTTCGCCGCAAGCACTCCCGCTCTGCAGCCGCCGTTCCCTCGCCTCGAGTGGGTGCCGTCGCTCAACAAGGCGCTCGGCGCCGACGCGCTCGCGATGTCCGACGCGGAGCTGCGGAGCGCGGCCGAGCGCGCGGGGGTGACGCACGCGGATTCGCTGACGCGGCCGAAGCTGCTCGACGAGCTCTTTCAGGTGCACGTCGAGCGCGCGCTGCACGACCCGACGTTCGTCATCGACTATCCGCTGGAGCTGTCGCCGCTGGCGAAGCCGAAGCGCGGCGCGCCCGGGCTCACCGAGCGCTTCGAGCTGTTTGCCGGAGGGCGGGAGCTCGCCAATGCCTTCAGTGAGCTCAATGATCCGCTCGACCAGCGCCGCCGCTTCGAGGCACAGGCCGCGCTGCGCGCCGCGGGCGACGAGGAGGCGCCGGGGATCGATGAGGACTATCTGCGCGCCATGGAGCACGGCATGCCGCCCATGGGCGGCGTCGGCGTCGGCATCGACCGCCTATTCATGTATCTGTCGGGTATATCACATATCCGTGATGTGATTCTCTTTCCGACGATGCGCCCAGAATGAGCAGACTCGAGCTCTCGATCGCCTGGCGGTACCTGCGCAGCCGCGGCAGCGCGCGGCTGTTCTCCTTCATCAGCGTGATCGCCATCGGCGGCGTGCTGGTGGGCGTGAGCGCGCTCATCGTGATCAACGGTGTGATGACGGGAATGCAGAACGATCTGCGCGAGAAGATTCTCGTCGGCAGCCCGGATCTGCGCGTCCTCACCTTCGGCGAGGATCTCAAACTCACCGATTGGCAGCCAACGCTCGCGCGCGTGAAGCGCAATCCGCGCGTCGTCGCGGCCGCGCCATTCGTGCTCACCCAGGGACTCGCGACCGCCGGCCACGATTACTCGGAGGGCGTGTTCGTCGAGGGCATTCCGCCGGCCGGTTCGGGCGTCGTGGACGTCACGAGCATCCGGAGGCATGCGTCCACCGGAGACTTTCGGTTCGCCACGGAGGACGGCCAGCATCGCGGCGCGGTGCTCGGCAAGCGGCTGGCCGAGCGCCTGAACGTGTTTCCGGGGAGCAAGCTGTCGCTGATCTCGCCGGCCGGCGCAAAGTTCAACGCGTCCGTCGGTAGCTACGTGCCGCGCCTCTATCAGTTCGAGGTCACCGGCGTGTTCGAGACCGGCATGTACGAGTACGACAATTCGTATATCTACGTGGATCTCGATCGCGCGAAGGAGTTCGCGGGGCTCGGCGACGCGGTGACGGGGATCGAGGCGCGCACGACGAATCGCTGGGAGGCGGGCGACGTCGCGAAACAGCTCTCCGACACGCTCGGCTATCCGTATCGCGTGCTCGACTGGCAGGAGGTGAATTCGCAGCTGTTCCAGGCGCTCAAGCTAGAGAAGCTCGCTATGCGCATCATCCTCCTGCTCATCGTGCTCGTCGCTGCGTTCAACATCGTCAGCACGCTCACCATGGTTGTGAAGGACAAGACGCGCGAGATCGGGATCCTCAAGGCGATGGGACTGCCGGCGAAATCGGTGCGGCGGATTTTTCTCGCGCAGGGGCTCGTGATCGGGGTCGTCGGCACCGCGGTAGGTGTCGCGCTCGGCGTGAGCGCGGGCGTCGCCATCGACCGGGGCCAGCTCATTCCGCTCGATCCTACCGTCTACTTCATCGACCACCTTCCTGTGACGATTCAGCTCGGCGACGTGATGTGGATCGTGGTCGCAAGCGTCATCATTGCGGCATTGGCCACGCTGTATCCCGCGATTCAGGCGGCGCGCCTCTTTCCAGTCGAGGCGATTCGTCACGAATGAAGGTCATCGAGGCGCGGGAGCTATCGAAGTCGTACATCGGCGGCGATGGAGGGCGAGTGGATGTGCTGAACGCGGTGAGTCTTGACGTGCGTCGCGGCGAGATGATCGCGATCGTCGGCGCGAGCGGTGCCGGGAAGAGCACGCTGCTCCACATCCTCGGCGCGCTCGATCGGCCGTCCGCGGGAGAAGTCGTGCTCGACGGCGAATCGTTGAGCGCTCTCGACGATTTCGAGCTGTCCAGACTTCGGAACAAAAAAGTCGGATTCGTCTTTCAGTTTCACCACCTCTTGCGCGAGTTCTCCGCGCTGGAGAATGTGATGATGCCGCTGCGCATCTCGGGGTGGGATGTCCACAAGGCACGAGCGAGGGCCACCGATATGCTGGCGCGCGTGGGACTGAGCGCACGAAGCACGCACCGTCCGTCGGAGATGTCGGGCGGGGAACAGCAGCGCACGGCGGTGGCGCGGGCGCTGGCGGTGGATCCGGTCGTCGTGCTGGCGGACGAGCCGTCGGGCAACCTCGATCATGCCAACGCCGAACGGCTGCACGAGCAATTCACGCAGCTGGTGCGAGACCTCGACATCGCCATGGTCGTCGTCACTCATAACAAGGCGCTTGCGGCGCGCGCCGATCGGGCGCTGCTGCTCGAGGATGGCCGGTTGCAGGAAACGGATGTGCGGGAGGTGCTTGCCTGATGCTGTGCGATAGCTGCAAGGAGCGCGATGCCGTGGTGCAGGTCACCCAGGTGACCGATCCACCGGTGCGTCAGCTCAACCTGTGCGAGAAGTGCGCTGCCGAGCGCGGCATCGAGACCCACGTCACGATGCCGAAGCAGCCGTTGGCGGACTTCATCCAGGCGGTGCAGCAGAAGCAGCTGCTGGCGGGTAGCGAGAGCTGGCGCTGCACCTTTTGCAACTCCACCCTGCGTGACTTCCGGAACACGAGCCGCCTGGGCTGCGCTTATTGCTATGGCGCCTTCGAGGCGAAGCTGCGTGACCTGCTGCGCGGCGTGCACGGCACGTCGAAGCACCAGGGGAAGCGCTATCGGCCCCCTGCGGAGTCCGCAGACGAGGGCGCGTCTGTTGCAACGGAGCTCCGTACGCGCCTTCGCCGCGCGGTGGAGCAGGAGCACTTCGAGGAGGCGGCGAAACTGCGGGACCAGCTCAAGGTGATGGAGTGACGCTCGATCTGTCGTTGTTACCGGATGGTGGGGTGAATTGGCTGGATGCCTCGGGCGATCACGCCGGCATCGTGCTGTCGACCCGTGTCCGTCTCGCCCGCAACCTGGAGGGCTTCGCTTTCCCGGGTCGCGCGCGCGACGGTGAGCGGCTGCGGATCCTGGCGCGTGTGCGCGAGGCTGTAGAGGGCTCGCCACACCTGAGGCGGAATCTCCTGGTCCGGGTGGATGAGCTCGGTTCGGAGGATCGGCTGCTGCTCCACGAACGGCACCTGATCAGCAAGGAATTGGCGGGGCTGGACCTGCAGCATCCCGTGCGCAGCGGCGCCGCGGTGTTTCTTGGCGACGGAATAGGCGTCATGGTCAATGAAGAGGATCACCTGCGACTTCAGACGATGCGGTCCGGTTTCAATCTCGCTGATGCGTTCGCGGACATGCAGCGCATCGACGAGGAATTGGGAGAGCGGGTGCCGTTTGCGTTTCACGACGAATTCGGATTTCTGACATCGTGCCCGACCAACACGGGCACCGGATTGCGGGCGAGCGCGTTGATCCATCTGCCGGGACTCGTGTTGACGAAGGAGATCATCAAGACGCTGACGGGCTTGCAGCAGATCGGCTTCACGTATCGCGGCTTGTACGGCGAAGGAAGTGAGGTGGTCGGCAATTTCTTCCAGATTTCGAATCAGACGACGCTCGGTCGAACGGAGGAAGAGATCATCGACAAGCTGCTGCAGGTGTTGACGACGTTGATCGCGCGCGAGGAAGAAGCGAGGCGAGTATTGCTTCGTGACGCTGGTTATATTATTGAAGACAAGCTCTGGCGAGCATACGGGACACTCCGTTACGCGCGCAGCCTGACGTTCGACGAAGCGATGAACTTTCTGAGCGGCGTGCGGCTGGCTGTCGGTCTGAAACTGATCACCGGCCTGAGTGTATATACCCTCAACAAGCTCCTGATCTTTTCGCAAGCTGCACACCTGTCCCACGCGGAAGGACGGCCGCTCTCGGAGAGCGAAGCCAATCTTGCGCGCGCACGCTACGTGCGGCAGGCACTTGCAGCGGAAGTAGGTATGTAGGGGTACGCCTCCGGGGCGAGACTCCGCGGCACAGAGGATCTATGAACGGCTACAACTTCACTGAGCGCGTGCGGAAAGTTCTCGCGATGGCCCGCGAGGAAGCCGCCCGTCTTCACCACGAGTACGTGGGGACGGAGCATATTCTGCTCGGTCTCATCCGCGAGGGTGAGGGAGTTGCTGCGGCCGTTCTCCAGAATTTGAGCGTGGACCTCGACGAGATCCAACAGAAGATCGAGGAAACGGTCAAGAAGGGGAAAGCGGCGCAGACAACGGGCCCGGACCTTCCCTATACCTCGCGCGCGAAGAAGGTGCTCGAGCTTGCGATGAGCGAGGCGCGCGAGCTGAATCACAGCTATGTCGGCACGGAACATCTCCTCCTCGGATTGCTTCGCGAGGAAAAGGGGATCGCGGCGCAGGTGCTCACCGACACCGGTGTGAATCTCGACGCCGCGCGCGCGGAGACGCTGCGCCTGCTCGGCACCGAAATGCCGCAGGGCGGCGCCGCGGCGCAGCAGGGCAGTGCGGCCCCGCCGCAGCCGACGAAGGGGGACAAGAAGTCCAAGACCCCCGCGCTCGATCACTTCTGCCGCGACCTCACGCAGCTTGCCGCGGAGGGCCAGCTCGACCCGACCATCGGCCGCGCCAAGGAAATCCAGCGCGTGATGGAAGTGTTGACGCGTCGCAAGAAGAACAACCCGGTTCTCATCGGCGAGCCCGGCGTCGGCAAGACGGCGATCG
>DATHJR010000504.1:0-3437 GCA_035286525.1 Gemmatimonadaceae bacterium
CGCTGGGCGGCGGGCTGCTGGAGCCTGGAAGCGCGCTTCGGCGTCGCGTCGAGCATCGCCTCAAGTCGGCAGTCCCGGGGAGCAAGATGCACGCGGCGCCGATCGTCGCGGTGCGCGGGGCGGTGCGGCGGGCGATGCACATGGGGGAGCCGGCAGCCTACACCGAACGGCGCATCGAGGGCTAACGCTCTCCGCGCACCGTTTCCCAGCGGTCCATGACCGCGGTGGCCAGACAATTCCCCACGAGATTGATCGACGTGCGGGCCATGTCCATCACCGCGTCGACGCCGAGGATGACGGCCACGCCCTCGAGCGGCAGATTGAACTGGGCGAGGGCGCCGGAGAGAATCACGAGTCCGGCGCGCGGTACGGCCGCAATGCCTTTGCTCGTCAACATGAGCGTCAGCATCATCAGCAGCTGCGTCTTGAGTGTCATGTCCACGCCTGCAGCCTGGGCGACGAACACCGACGCGACGGCAAGATAGAGCGTGCTCCCGTCGAGGTTGAACGAATAGCCCGTGGGCAGCACGAAGGCGACGATGCGCCGCGGCACGCCGAACTGCTCCATCGCCTCGAAGGCGCGCGGGAGCGCTGCCTCCGACGAGGCAGTCGAGAACGCGATCAGCCACGGCTCCTTCACCGCGCGCCAAAACCTTCCAATCGGGATGCGCGCCAGGAGCGCCACCGGCACCAGCACCGCCAGCACGAACACGATGAGTGCCGCGTAGAGCGTGAGGATCAGCAGTCCGAGATGCCGGAGCACTCCGATCCCACTCGTCCCCACCGTCACCGCGATCGCCGCGCCGATCCCGAACGGCGCGAAGTGCATCACAAGGTCGGTGAGCTTGAACATGATCTCCGACAGGCTCTCGCAGAACCCAAGCATCGTGAGCTTCGAGGCCTTTCCCGCTCGCGAGAGCGCGACACCGAAGAGCACGGAGAAGAACACGATCTGCAAGACCTCGTTGTTCGCCGCCGCCTCGAAGAAGCTCTGCGGCACGACGTGCTCGAGCACACCGGTGAGCGTGACGTGCTTCTGGGCGAGATCGTTACCCACCGCCGCCGACGCGCCAGTGATGTTCACGCCGTCGCCTGGGCGGATGAGATTGACGGCGGTGAGCCCGATGATCAGCGCGAGCGTCGTCACGATCTCGAAGTAGACGATCGACCGCAGCGCCAGCTTCCCCACGCGCTTCATGTCGTCGCCGTGCCCCGCGATCCCGACGACGAGCGTCGAAAAGATCAGCGGCACGATCAGCAGTTTGATCATGCGCAGAAAAATCGTGGAGAGCACCTTGAGCGACGCCGCCTGAAAGAACGGCACGGGTTGCCCCGGTGCGGCGTCGGGAAACGCCACGCCCACGAGGACGCCGATCACCATCGAGAGGAAGATCCAGTGCGTGAGCGAGAGGCGGCGAAACACCCCGCCGCCTTTGCCCGGCCCTTCCGTGCTACTCACTCGAAACGGGCGGCTTGCCACTCCGCAACGTGGAGTGTCGATAGCCGTAGGCGAAGTAGAGCGCGAGGCCGATCACGAGCCAGAAGCCGAAGCGCACCCACGCCTTGTGCGGCAGCCCCCACATCACGAACAGGCAAAGCGCGGCGCCGAGTGGGGCGATGAAATACAGAAACGGCACGCGAAACGGACGAGGTCTCTCCGGTTCGGTGAATCGCAGAACGACGACTCCTCCACACACCAGGATAAAGGCGAAGAGCGTTCCGATATTCGTGAGATCGTACGTCTCGTTCGCGTCACCGATGAGTGCCCACGTGGCTACGAACACACCCGTGATGATCGTCGTGATGTATGGAGTGCGGTACTTGCCGTGCACCTTGGCGGCGAACCTCGGAAGTAGTCCGTCGCGCGCCATCGCGAAGAAGATGCGCGGCTGCCCGTACTGGAATACGAGCAGCACCGCGGACATCGAGAAGACGGCTCCGAGCGCCACCAGCCAACCCACCTTCGTCATGCCGACGGACGTCAACGCGAACGACAGCGGATCCGCGGTGCTGCCGAGCGTGGTGTACGGGACCATGCCTGTCAGTACGAAGCCCACGACGACGTAAATCAGCGTGCAGATCGCCAACCCTCCAAGAATTCCAATCGGCAGATTACGCTGCGGATTCTTCGTCTCCTCGGCCGCGGTGGAGATCGCATCGAAGCCGATGTAGGCAAAGAACACGATTGCCGCGCCGTGATGGATTCCCGTGAAGCCGTTCGGCGCGAACGGATGGTAGTTCGCCGTATTGATGTGCTGCGCGCCCACGACGATGAAGAGCGTCAGCGCAACGAGCTTCACCGCGACCATGATGTTGTTTGCGCGTGCGCTCTCGCGAACGCCGAGCACGAGCAGCCACGTGATCGCGAGGACGATCCCGCACGCCGGCAGGTTGATGAGTATCGGAATTCCAAACACATGCGGCGCGCTGTCCATCAGGCCGTGTGTGGCCGGATCGCTGCTCAGCAGCGCGGTGCGATACCCCGTCGCGAGCCATCGGGGAATCACCATCCCCATGCCGGCGAGCAGCGTCTTGAAATAATCCGACCAGGAGATCGCGACGGCGACGTTGCCCACCGCGTATTCGAGGATCAGATCCCAACCGATGATCCACGCGACGAACTCACCGAGCGTCGCGTACGAGTAGGCGTACGCGCTGCCGGCCTGCGGGATCATCGCCGCGAGCTCCGCGTAACACAGTCCCGCAAGCGCACACGCGGCGCCGAGCAGAAGGAACGAGAGCACCAGCGCCGGACCGGCGCCGCTTCGAATGATGTGACCGGCGGCATCGAGCTCGCCCGCAGCCGCGGAGCCGATCGCGCCGAAAATGCCGGCGCCGATGACCGCGCCGATCGCCAGCATGATGAGATCGCCGGCCCCGAGCATGCGGCGGAGCGCGTTCGGATTGTCGGCTTCCGCCATCAGATCGGCGATCGGTTTTCGGCTGAACAGTGTTGCCATGCGAAGCTCGGGCTAGAGAGAACGCGAGGCGACATGCGGGTACGGCGCGCACGAATGCACGCCGTACCCGCACGATAACGACTATGCCGCTTCCTCGATACGCATACCGTAGAACGACCGGTACACGAACACGGCGGAGATGAACAAGAACAGGAGCGCCAGCGCGTGGCTGAAGTTCGCGCCGCGCTGCGCGGTGAGCGACACCGCGAGCTCCACGGCTAGCAGTCCGAAGAGCGTCGTGAACTTGATGATCGGGTTGAGCGCGACCGACGAGGTGTCCTTGAACGGATCGCCCACCGTATCGCCGACCACCGTCGCGGCGTGAAGCTCGGTTCCCTTCTGCTTGAGCTCGACCTCCACGATCTTCTTCGCATTGTCCCACGCGCCGCCGGCATTGGCCATGAACACGGCCTGGTACAGCCCGAAAAGCGCGATGGACACGAGGTAGCCGATGAAGAAGTACGGCTCGACGAACGC
>DATHJR010000505.1:0-3955 GCA_035286525.1 Gemmatimonadaceae bacterium
CTACGCCAGCTCGATCCCGCGATGACGGCCAAGCGCCCGCTCCACTTCTTCGGCTTCGCCGCGGCGGCGCCCGACGGCGTGTCGCTCCCCTTCGCGACGCAGCGCGAGCTGCTCGACACGCTCGTGCGGTGGGGATTCCCCGTCGAGTCGCATCGCGTGTACTGCGCGAAGCTGGACGACGTCACGGCGTTCGCGCACGAGGTCGAGCACACGCTCAGGGCCCAGCTCAACTTCGGCATTGACGGTGTCGTCGTCAAAGTGGACTCCCTCAGAATGCAGGAGGAGCTCGGCGTCATCGGCGGACGCGAGCCGCGCTGGGCGATCGCGCGCAAGTTCGCCCCGGACATCGCGATCACGCGGCTGCTCGCGATCGAGGTGAACGTCGGGCGCACGGGCGCGCTCAATCCGTACGCGGTACTCGAGCCGGTGGAGATCGGCGGAACGACGGTGAAGCTGGCGACGCTGCACAACGAGGAGCTCATCCACGAGAAGGATCTGCGCGTGGGCGACTGGGTGCAGGTCAAGCGCGCCGGCGATGTGATACCGCAGATCCTCGCGTCGGTGCCCGAGCGGCGGGACGGGAGCGAGCGCGAGTGGCACATGCCCAAACGGTGCCCGAGCTGCAACACGCCGGTCCTCCGCGACGAGGAAGAGGTCGCGGTGTACTGCCCCAACGTCGAATGCCCCGGACGCCAGCTCGAGGGGCTCGTGCACTTCGCCTCGCGCGGCGCCATGGACATTCGCGGGATGCAGTACAAGCGCATCGCGCAGCTGATTGCCGCCGGGCTGGTCCACGACATGGCCGACCTGTACGCGCTCACCGTGGAGCAGCTCGTGTCGCTCGAGCGGTTCGCCGAGAAGAGCGCGGAACAGCTGGTCGCGGCGATACATGAATCGAAGTCGCGCCCCCTCTCGAGATTGCTCAACGGGCTCGGCGTGCGCCACGTGGGCGAAGGCGCGGCGCAGCTTCTCGCGCGTTACTTCCGGAGTCTCGATGCCCTCATGAAGGCGTCGGTCGAAGATATCGAAGGCGTGCGCGGGATCGGCGACATCATCGCGCGCTCAGTGGTCGAGTACTTCGCGGAGCCGAACACCCGCAAATTGATGGAGCGGCTGCGCAAGGCCGGGCTTACTTTGGTGGAGCCGCAGGGGAAGGCGGTTGGACGTTCCCTCGCGGGGTTGACGGTCGTCATCACCGGTACGCTCCCGACCCTGTCGCGAGCGGCGGCGACCGAGCTGGTGCAGGCGCACGGCGGCAACGTGACAAGCTCCGTTTCCAAATCCACGTCCTTCGTGGTTGCGGGCGAGGCGGCTGGAAGCAAGCTGGAGAAGGCAAGAACGCTCGGCATCGAGGTCATCGATGAGGCGGGGCTCTTGCGGCGCGTTGAGGGAGACTCCTAGATACCGACATGATCCATTCCATCGATCTGGCCGACCACCACCTGGTCGCGATGAGCCGCACGACGCTCACCGCGCTCCGCTCGATCCTCTTTCGCGACGCCGGCCCCGCGGCCGCGGGCGCGCTCCAGGAAGCCGGCTACGCGGGCGGCGAAGCCGTCTATCAGTCGTTCCGCGACTGGCTCAAGAAGCAGGGCAAGGCGGCGCCAGAGGATCTCGAGGTCGACGAGTTCCAGCGAAAGGCCTCCACGTACTTCCGCGAGGCCGGCTGGGGCTCGATCACCGTCGGCTCGATGGGCGATGCCATCGCGACGGTCGACTCAGCGGACTGGGGCGAGTCCGAGCCCGGTGCGGGGCTTGATCAGCCCGGATGCCACATCACGACGGGGCTCTTCGCCGATTTCTTCGGCCGGCTCTCCGATGCGCCGCTGGCCGTGCTCGAAGTCGAGTGTCGCTCCGCGGGGCACGAGCGCTGCCGGTTCCTTCTCGGCAGCGCCGACATCATGCGCATCGTGTACGACGAGATGGAGAAGGGACGCAGCTACGCGGACGCGGTGGCGACCTCCGTCTAGTAGTGTTGCGGAGCTCGACCGCGCCTCCTTGACGGAGCGGCGCGGTCCCTATATATACCGATGGTCTATAAACACTAAGTTTATACTTCTCATCGGGCGATGCCAGAACATTCAGCGAGTGAAATCCTTCGCATCCGGCAGGACGCGTTCTACATCCTGCTCGTGTTGCTCCACGGCGAGCGGCACGGCTACGCCATCATGCGCGAAGCGAGCGAGCGATCGGGCGGAAGCGTCGTTCTGCAGGCGGGAGCCCTGTACAGACTCTTGCGACGAATGTTGGACGACGGCCTCGTCGTCGAGTCGCAGCGCCGTCCCGCCGCCGATGCCGACGATGAGCGCCGACGATACTACAGGGTGACCGCGCTCGGACGTCGCGCGATCGCGGCCGAGGCCGAGCGCATGGCAACACTCGCGGCGGCCGCCCGTGCGGCGCTGCGCGCAGGGCCGGCGCTCGCCTGATGGCGGATTTTCGCGTTCCACCACTGAATATCGGGGAGCGGCTGTACCGCGTGCTCCTGCATCTATACCCGCCGCGATTCCGGCGCGCATTCGATCGGGATCTCATCGAGGCGTTTCGTGACCAGCGGCGAGACGCGTCCCAGCGCCGAATGCCGCTGGCTGCGTTCGCGCTGATGGTCGTGCACGACCTTCTGACCCAGGCGCTGGCCGAGCGCGCAACGGCCATCTGGTCGGCGCTCCGCAAACGGACCATCCACGAGCGAGCGGAACCTATCATGTCGGGACCTCGACCTGCGCTGCACCTCGCGGAGTTGCGCTATGCGACGCGTCGGCTCTTGCGCGTACCGAGCTTCACTGTCACCACCGTGTTCGTGCTGGCTCTCGGAATCGGCGCAACGACCGCGGTGTTCAGTGTGGTGAACGGTGTGCTGCTGCGACCCCTGCCTTATTCGGATCCCGGCAGGCTGGTCGCGCTGACGCACACGATCGAGGTGTCCGGCGTGCCGGAGGCGGACCAGTCCGACGCCAGTGTGTTGTTTTATCAGGAGCATGCGAAAGCCTTCACCGGTATCGGTGCGTGGCGTGACCGAGACGTCAACCTGGAGTTGGTGGATGGCCAGGCAGGCCCCGCGGAGCGCGTCGCGGCGGCTGGAGTCACTTCCAATTTATTCGGAGTGCTCGGCATACCACCCATCCTCGGACGCGATTTCCTGCGTGGAGACGATCGCGTTGGAACTGCGCCGATAGTGATGCTGTCGTACCGATTCTGGCAGCGCCATTTCGGTGGCGCACGCTCGGTAATCGGGAAGCGCATCGCGGTCGATGGAGTGTCGCGCGAGATCGTCGGCGTGATGCCGAAAACCTTCGTGTTTCCGCGATCGGCACCAGAGCTTTGGTTTCCGATGCAGCTGGACCCTTCGACGGCGAACGCCGGCGCCTTCAACTATCGAGCTCTCGCACGGCTACGCGGCGATGCAACGGTAGCGAGTGCGCGCGCCGATCTCGCGCGCGTGTTGCCCGGACTTCTCGACGAATTTCCAGGCGGCATTCCGCGCGCAATGTGGGAGCAGGCGCATGTGCGCCCGGTCGTCACCCCGCTGCTCGCATCGATCGTCGGCGATGTGTCGTCCCTGCTCTGGATTCTTCTCGGAAGTGTCGGCCTCGTGCTCCTGATCGCCTGCGCCAACGTCGCGAATCTCTTCCTCGTTCGCGGGGAGGCGCGGCAGCTCGAGCTCGCGGTCCGCGGTGCGCTGGGATCGGGCATCGCCGGTATCATCGCGCAGTGTCTGAGCGAGTCGTTGGTCCTTGCGGCGGCAGGAGGCCTGATTGGCGTGCTGTTCGCGGTCGTGGGTGTGTCATGGGCAGGCGGCTGGGCCGGCGACATGGGCGTGCCGCGCCTCGAGCAGGTGTCGATCGACGGCCGAGTGCTCGCGTTTGCGCTGGCGGTTTGCGCGGTGAGCACGTTGCTGGTGAGTTTGATTCCACTGTTGCGGGCCCGTCGCGTGCAAATCGCGATCGTGCTCCGC
>DATHJR010000506.1:0-6043 GCA_035286525.1 Gemmatimonadaceae bacterium
CAGCGCGAGAGCTGGCGGTGGGACGGCACGCGTTGGGCACGGCTCTCCTCGCTCCCTGCCATCGGAAGCGCATGCCTCGTTTACTCGGCCACCCGCAATCACATCCTGCTCGTCGCCCTCGATTCGTTGAAGACCGGTGTGGCGCGGCAGTTGAACGGCTCGCGATGGGAAGCAACGGCGCCTCGCCCGCCCACGCTTCGCAACGCCACGTGCGCCGTGGACGCCGCGGGCCTGCGAATCGTGCTCGCCGGACGTGCACCGGCGGGCGCCGAGCCGGAAACGTACCTGCTCCTGAGGTGACGTGGGCGCCAACTCCACCCGCGTTCGACTTCGCGCTCGCGGCGCGGTAGAGTAGTACCGGCTTCGCAATCGGGAGACATGCCATGAGCGCTCGAAGGCAATTCTGGCTCTTTCAGTGTCTCGGCTGGAGCGCGTTCGTCAGCGCCCTGCTCCTTCCGTGGCTTGGCGCGCTTCCCCTCGGAAGCATGCTCGTGGCCAAGGCGCCACTGGTTGGCGCGGGAGTGGGAGTCACGCTGCTTCTTCGTCTCCTCTATCGCGAGCTGAGGCGGCGCGGTGCCCGGGCATGGATCGTCGCGGCCACGGTCGTCGCTGCGTCGTACATCGCCGCGATCGCGTGGAGCGGCATCGCGGATTGGACCTCCCGAGTCGTGCTGCGCGGCGCCGAGCATGCGTCGCTCATCCGGCTCTCGTTCGACCGCTTCGGCGGCACGTCGTACTGCGCGCTCGTGCTCATCGCGTGGAGCATGCTCTATTTCGGCGTGACGCAGTACAAGTCACTCGGCGTGGAGCGCGAGCGGAGCATCACCGCCGAGTCGCTCGCGCGCGAGGCGCGATTGGAGGCGCTCCGCTACCAGGTCAACCCGCACTTCCTCTTCAACACGCTCAACGCCATCTCCACCCTCGTCGTCGAGGTGCGCACCGCCGAGGCCGGGAGAATGATCTCGCAGCTCAGCGACTTTCTGCGCCTCACCCTCTCCGGCGACGGCGAGGCCGAGATTGCGCTGGCGGAGGAGGTGCGCTTCGCCCGCCAGTATCTCGAGATCGAGCGCGTGCGCTTCGGGGACCGGCTCGCCGTGACCATTGAGGTCGCGCCCGAGGTCGAATCGCTCCGCGTCCCCGCGCTCATTCTCATCCCGATAGTGGAGAACGCCGTGCGACACGCCGTCGAGCGCAACGAACGGGGCGGCGAGATCGCCATCCGCGCGAGTCTCCACGAGAATGCGCTCCGTCTCTCCGTCACCGACGATGGTCCCGGCAGCGCGGCCGTTCCGATCGCAGGCTCTGGAATCGGATTGTCCAACACGCGCGCGCGTCTCCACCAGCTCTTCGGCTCGCAGCATCTTCTCCGCCGGAGCAGCCTCGAGAACGGGGGCAGCGAGTATCTGATGGAGATTCCCGCGCGGCACGACCCTCAATCGTACGCCCAGCTCGCGCACGCATGACCGCCCCGCACATCCGCACCCTCATCGTTGACGACGAGCCCCTGGCACGGCGCGGCATCCGGGCGCGTCTCGCGGCCTCCATCGACGTGAGCGTGGTGGGCGAGTGCTCCAGCGGGAGAACCGCGGTCGAGTCGATTCACTCGCTCGCGCCCGACCTGATTTTTCTCGACGTCCAGATGCCCGAGGTGGACGGTTTCGCCGTGGTCGAATCGGTCACGGCCGCGCGCATGCCGATCGTCATCTTCGTGACTGCGTACGACAGCCACGCTCTCCGCGCCTTCGAAGCGCACGCGATCGACTACCTTCTCAAGCCGATCGATGACGCGCGTTTCGCCGAGGCGCTCGGCCGCGTGCGCGAGCGTGTGCGTGATCGCGCCGCGGGCGCGCTCGCGCAGCAGCTGGGCGCAATGCTGGCCGACGTCACGCGCGCCGCCTCGGCCCCGCTAAACCGCGTGGCCGTGCGCGACCGCGGACGTCTCGTGCTGCTGGATCCGCGCGACATCGAATGGGTGGCGGCCGACGGCGACTACCTGCGCATCAGTGCGAGCGCGCGAAGCTATCTCGTGCGCGAGACGCTCACGGCGATGGAGGCTCGGCTGCCCTCGTCGCGCTTCGTGCGCATCCATCGGTCATCGATCGTGAACGTCGGGCACATCGCCGCGCTCGAGCCGCTGCCCAATCGGGAATTCGTCGTCGTGCTGCGCGATGGGACGCGGCTGCGCTCGAGTCGGAGCTACGAAGACCGGCTGCGACGAGTTCTCGACGCGCTGATGTAACCGATACGCGATCCGGCTACGGTCGCGGCGGGGACGGCGGTGTCCGGTAGTCGCGCACGCGATCGGTGCGCCGCTTGAGCTCCTGAATCGCGTTGCGGCGGCGCAGCGCCACACCGAGCACACCGGTCCACAGCGCGGCCACCGCGGTGAGCAGCCACCCGACGGTCGACATCACCTCGAGCGTTTGCGCGCGCCATGGCGGCGTCGCGTACTGCGGGAGCATCAGCGCTTCGTCGTGTCGTCGCGCTGCAAACAGCGAGAAGAGAATCGCCACGCCGCCCACCAGGAACACCAACAGCCCGAGCCACGCCACGCGTCGCGGCGCATCACCGGCGTCGGCGTAGAGGCGGCTTCGGCGCGCGATCACGAGCGCCAATGTCGTTCCAACGATCCATTGTGCACCGCCGAGTAGCGGTGCGATTTGCTCGGTCGTCAGGCGTCCTTCCCCTTGAATGCGCGGCCGAGCAGGTAGCCGATTGCGCCCGCGATCAGCAGCGTGCGTCCCGGATTTTCCTTCACCTGACGCTCGAGCCCCTGCTGAAACGACGTCACGTTCGCGCTCCGAAGCCACTCCGCGCTCTTCTCCATTCCGCTCGCGACACGGTCGCCAGCGTCAGCGACCCTTTCCTTCGTCGTCGCGATCGCATCGTCCAGCTTCTCCGTGTCCGAGCTCCGCTTGCGGAGCTTCGTTGCGCCCGTCTCGAGCTTGTCCGCCAGCTGCGTCTTCAGCTGAACAGCCCGCTCGCGCATGGTTTCGGGGGTTTCCCTCGTTCTGTCGTAGACCCGCGGATCGACAGACGGCGTGGCTCCGAGCGAGCTTGCATCGCCGGCTTCTTCGTGTTCGCTCCTTCCACTCGTCTGGTCGCTGTTGCGCTGTTCCATGACCGCCTCCAGCTGTGTGTCTGCAGAAAAAATTTAGCAGAGCCTGTGCCAAATAGCGCTAGGCAGCGCAGTACGAATCGAAGGCTCCGACGAGATCCTCGGCGATTTCCGCGGAGGTGCGCCCCTCGATCCGGTTGCGCTCGAGCATGAACACCACCTTGCCATCCTTGAGCAGTGCGATCTGCGGCGACGAGGGCCGATAGCCCGTGAAGTAGCCGCGGGCGCGCTCGGTGGCGTCCAGATCCTGGCCCGCGAACACGGTGGTCACCGCGTCGGGCCTGGTGGCGTGCTTGAGCGCCATCGCCACCGCGGGGCGCGCATTGCGCGCGGCGCATCCGCAAATCGAGTTGACCACCACCAGCGTGGTCCCGTGGGCGTCCTTCAGCTGCGCATCGACGTCGGAGGGCGTGCGCAACTCGCGGACGCCGAGGCGGGTGAGCTCCTCGCGCATGGGAGCGACAAAGCGTTCATCGTAGGGCATGGTGACACGTGGTGAGAGACAGCGTGAAAGCTAACGACCTCGCGGCGCCGTTCGCACAATCGGCCCATCTGGATCTGTCGCGTCAGCGCGCGTCGTGTCGCTGCTCGCGCGCGTCGATCAGCTCTTCCGCCTTTTCCATCTCGCGCTCATCGTGAATCCTGATCGCCGTGGTGTCGCGATTCTCCTGCTTGAGCAGCGCGTACCGCACGATCTGCACGACCACGCCGAGAATGAGGCTGAACACGAGAATCGCGATGCCGTGGTAGACGAGGATGTCGGAGACGATCGACCACCAGTCGCGCCGGTGCGCGTGCTCGGTTCCAATGCGCTCGACGCGAACATTGATCAGCACCGCCACCATCGCCGCCTCCACCGCACTCTCGGCGACCGCGAACAGCGGCGCTCGCCAGATCCACTGGCGCACGGGGTGGTTTCCGAGGTAGACGGTGGCGAGGCCGAGCAGCAGGACGAAACGCCCCGAAAAGGCGAGGAGCAGCGCGATCCAGCCGAAGTTCACGCTGGCTCGGGCGAGGACCAACCAGATGTACGAGTGAACGAGAATCCCCGTGACGAGCGCCATCGGGATGAGCGACCGCGGGATGCGCGCGATGAGCGAGTCGACGCGCGTGCCGGTGAACGGGCTCTCCGGGAAGAAAGGCGTCATTCCGGAATCTAGCCCCGCACTGCAGCGCTAGCTGCTTTCTCCGTCCGGAAGAGCGGTCTGGCGCTGCACGCCCGGGTACTTCTGGCGCAGGCGCTCCCCTGGCTTCAGCGACGAGCCCTCGCCCGGATCACTGTTCATGCGCGTGCGCAGCTCCTTCGTCGTCCGATTCAATTCCGCGTACGCAACCGCTGCCCGCTTTTCCGCGTCAACTCGCTGCGCGCCAAGCTTTTGCAGGCGATACGCGATGCTCATGCCGCAGATGGCGATGACTACGCCGAGCAATCCGATGTACAGCGCCGTGTTGTGTTCCACTGGCAATTTCCTCCCTGCTTAATACGACAATGCCAGGCGAGCGCAACGGGGTTGGCCCCTCCTACGAATGCACAATGGAGTTGCCGGACACCCGTCTTCCCGGGCCCAGCACGCTTGCGGCCGCGCTCTCCATCCTGTCGAGCTCGAAGGGCATCGCTAGCGACTTTCCCTTATAAATGGCCTCGTCGCCCGCTGAGGCGTTCAGGAAAAGCAGCCTCCTGGCGAGCGGCGGTTGCTCGTTCCGCAGCGATGCTAGGAAGCCGGGCTCGCGCAGCCCCGACGCATTCAGGTCGCAGACCGCGAGATCGAAGGGCTCGCTCCGCACGCAGGCCAGCGCCGCAGCGGCGTCACTCGCGGAGGTCACCCGGAAGCCGCGAAGCCGGGCGAACGCCTGCACGCTCGCGCGCATCGTCGAGTCCGACGTCACGAACAGCATGCGCGTCCCCCCGAGCGGCGACGGCGACGCGAGCACGGTGGCAATTCCTCCGTTTTCGCTTCCCGCCGGATCGAACGCCGGTAGCGAGACGCGGAACGTCGTTCCCTTCGCGGTGCTCCGCGGAATCGTGATCGTGCCGCCGTGCGCGGAGATGATGCCGTAACTGACGCTGAGGCCGAGACCCGTTCCGTCGTCCTTCGTTGTGAAGAACGGCTCGAAGATGTGCGCTCGTACGTCGGCAGGAATTCCGGGGCCGCTGTCGGTGATCTCGAGCAGCACGCGCTGGCCGATCTGCCGCGTCTCGATGCGGAGCGCCCCGCCACCCGTCGGCGTCATCGCCTGCGAGGCGTTCGTCAGCAGATTCAGGAGCACCTGCTGAATCTGCCGTGCGTCGGCGGTGACGTACGGCAGGTCCTCGGCGAGCACGGTCTCGCACTCCACGCCGCGCGACTTCAGATCGTGCATTCGCAGCCGCATCGTGCGCTCGACGAGCTCGTTCATGCAGATCGTGCCAACCTCGCCCTCGCTCCGCCGCGCGAAGGTAAGCAGATCGCGTACCACCTGGCTCGCCCGCACCGTCTCGCTTCGAATCACTTCCACCGACTCGCGCTGCGAATCCGTCAGCTCCTCGCGCTCGAGCAGCTGCGCGAACGCGCTGATCGTGCTGAGCGGGTTATTCACCTCGTGCGCCACGCCGGCGAGAAGCTCCCCCGCACTTGCGAGTCGCTCGCTCTCCGCCAACCGCGCGCGCATCTCGCGGTCCGCCGTCATGTCCCTGCCGACCACGAGCATCTGCGGCGGATCCGCTTCGGGAAGGAGGCGGGCTGCGAGCGACGCGATGCGCACGCCGCGCCCGTGCCACATCCGCACCTCGAAGCGCGCCTCCTCACCGGCCATCACGCGGGCAACCTGATCGGCGAGATGCGAGCGATCCTCCTGCAGCACGAGCTCCTCGAGCATCCGGCCCACCAGCTGCACGGGCGGCAGGCCGACGAGATCCTGCACTGCGTCGTTCGCCTCTCGTATCCG
>DATHJR010000507.1:0-8261 GCA_035286525.1 Gemmatimonadaceae bacterium
CCCCACAAGGCGCTCGGCGAGAAGTTCGCGGCGTTTCTGATCTCGGACGCGGGGAAGCGGATTCTCGAGCGCGAGCATCTCGACGCGCTGGCGGCCCCGATCTTCGTGGGGGACTCGATACCGACTGTACTGACCGCGCCCAGAAGCGCGGGGGACCAGCACTAACCGCTACGCCAGCGCGAACACCCGCTTCGCGCTCTCGATCGCGCTCACCAGCAACTCGACGTCGTTCTCGTCGTTGTACACGTAGAACGACGCGCGCGCCGTCGCGGCGACGCCGAGCCGGCGCATGAGCGGCTGCGCGCAGTGGTGCCCCGCGCGGATGCAGATCCCGCGCTCGTCGAGCACCGTCGCGAGATCGTGCGGGTGGATCTCGCCCACCGTGAAGCTCAACACCCCACTTCGCTCGAGCGCGCTCGGGCCGTGCACGCGCACGTCATCGATGGCCGACACGCGCTCGTACGCGTAGCGCACCAGCGCCCGCTCGTGCGCGGCCACCGCGTCCATCCCGATCGCGGTGAGATAGTCGCACGCGGCGGCCAGCCCCACCGCGCCCGCGACGTTGGGCGTGCCCGCCTCGAGCTTGTGCGGGAGCACGTTCCATGTCGTCCGCTCGTCACCCACCGACGCGATCATGTCGCCGCCGGTCTGGTAGGGCGGCATCGCCTCGAGAATCTCGCGACGCCCGATGAGCACTCCGCTGCCCATTGGCCCGAGCATCTTGTGCGCGCTCGCCGCGTAGATGTCCACGCCGAGCGCGTCGAAGCGCACGGGCATGTGCGGCGCGCCCTGCGCCCCGTCACACACGCTCAGCGCGCCCACGCCGCGCGCGATCGCCGCGATCTCGGACACCGGGTTGATCGCGCCGAGCACGTTCGACACGTGGTTGAACGCGATCACCTTCGTCCTGCGGCTCGCGAGGCCGGCGAGCGCCTCGACATCCGCTTGGCCCTCGGAGGTGAGCGGACAGATCGTGAAGCGCGCGCCGCGCTCGATCGCGATCTGCTGCCACGGGACGAAGTTCGCGTGGTGCTCCGCGCCCGTAACGATGATCTCGTCGCCCGCGCGCACGTTCGCGCGCCCCCACGCGGACGCCACCGCGTTCAGGCTGTCGGTAGTGCCGCGCGTGAGGATCACGCACTCCGGATCCTTCACGCCAAAAAAGCGTGCGATCGCCGCGCGCGCCACCGCATAGCGCTCCGTTGCGCGCGCCGACAGCGCGTACGCGCCTCGATGCGGATTCGCGTAGTCGGTCTCGTAGAAGTCGTTCATCGCGTCGAGCACGGCGCGCGGCTTCTGCGAGGTGGCGGCGGAGTCGAGGTAGACGAGCCCGGGATTGGCGGAGAGCAGCGAGAAGTCGCTGCGCGGGACGAGAGTCATCATTCTCTCGCTCCGCGCTCGCGCGCGTCGCTGCCGCTCGCTCCTGGCCCGCCAGGCGCTCTGCCGCCCTCGAGTGCCGAGTGGAGCGTGTGCCACGGGAGCACGGCGCACTTCACGCGCTGCGGAAGCCGCGCCACTCCCGCGAACGCGCGCAGCGCAGGAGGGAGGTCATCCATCACGCCCTTGCCCGTCGCCAACTCGCGGAACCGCTCGATGAGCAAGTCCGCCTCCGCGCGCGTCATTCCCTTCACGAGCCCGGTCATCATCGACGCCGACGCGCGCGAGATCGCGCACCCGCTGCCGAGGAACGAGGCGTCCGCGATGCGATCGCCGTCCATGCGCAGCCAGAGCGTGAGCTCGTCGCCGCACAGGGGATTGATCCCGCGCTCCTCGACCGTCGCATCCGCCAGCGGGCCATAGTTGCGCGGCCGGCGGTTGTGATCGAGAATGACTTCCTGATAGAGCGCGGACGTATCGGCCATACCACCCGGAGTTCGGGGAAGTGCTACAGCGCTACGCTCGCGCCGGTAAAGCGCTCCAGCGTCGCGCGCTCGAGCTCATCGCGCACGGCCGCGACCTCGATGGTCTCGAGCACGTCGGCCGCGAAGGCGTACGTCAGCAGGCGCGTCGCCTTGTCCGCACTCACTCCCCGGCTCTTCATGTAGAACAGCGCCATCTCATCGAGTCGGCCCACCGTCGCGCCATGCGTGCAGCGCACGTCGTCCGCGAAGATCTCGAGCTGCGGCTTGGTGTCGATGCGCGCGCCCTCGCTCAGCAGCAGGTTGTTGTTCGTCTGCTTCCCGTCGGTCTTCTGCGCGATCGGATGGACGTACACCTTCCCGTTGAACACGCCGTGCGCCGACCCGCTCAGGATGCCCTTGTAGATCTCACGGCTGAAGCAGTTGGGCTCGGAGTGGATGATGTTCGTCTGGTGGTCCACGTGCTGCTCGTCGTCGGCCATGTAGAGCCCGTTGAGCGTCGCGCCGCACCCCGCGCCCGCGAGATTCGTGTAGATGTTCGTGCGCGAGAGCGCGCCGCCCGTCGCGAACGAGAACGACACGTAGTGGCTGTCGCGCCCCTGCCGCGTGTCGATCGTGTGCACGTGGAAGGCGCGCTGGCTCTCGCGCTGGATCTTGTAGTGCGTGAGCGTCGCGCCGTCCTCCACCTGCACCTCGGTCACCGCGTTGGTGAAATAGCCGCTGTCGCCGAGCGAGACGTAGCTCTCGATGACGGTGGACTTCGAGTTGCGGCCGGCGATGATGATGTTGCGCAGATGCGCGACGCCCTTCGCCGCGTTCGCGTCGGAGACGAAGATCAGATGCAGCGGCACCGGCGACTCGGCGTCCGGCGCGATGTGCACCACGGCGCCATCGGACATGAAGGCCGCGTTGAGCGCGCTGAACGAACGGTCCTCGAATGGAGAGAGCTTGCCGAGCCACGGCTCGATGAGCTCGGGCTCGTTGCGCATCGCGCTCGACAGGTCCACCGCGCGAATCCCTTTCGCCAGCAGCGACGGGGTCGACAGCGACGCGTCGTACTTGCCGTTCACGAACACCATCGCTGGCCACGCGCTCTGGCCGAAGGTGAACGGCTCGAGCGCGCTCTTCGCCACCTGGTCCGATGCGCCCCGCAGCGGACTGAACACCGACTCCGCGATGCGCGCGACGCTCGTGAAGTGCCAGTCCTCGTTGCGCGGTGTTGGGAATCCGAGCGCGGCGAAGCGCTCGATCCCCTCGCGCCGCGTCTCGCGCAGCCACGCCGGCTCGGCGCGCGCGCCGTTGTTCGAGAGGGTTGTGAAGTCCGCCAGATACGGAGCGGTCACGCCAACGCTCCCTGCGGCTCGACGAGCCAGTCGTAGCCCTTGGCCTCGAGCTCGAGGGCGAGATCCTTGTCGCCGGACTTTACGATCTTTCCGTGCGCGAGCACGTGCACGTAGTCGGGCACGATGTAATTCAGGAGCCGCTGATAGTGCGTGACGACGACCGTCGCGTTGTCCGGCCGCCTGAGTGCGTTCACGCCGTTCGCGACGATGCGCAGCGCGTCGATGTCGAGCCCCGAGTCGGTCTCGTCGAGCAGCGCGAGCCTGGGCTCGAGCACCGCCATCTGCAGGATCTCGTTGCGCTTCTTCTCGCCGCCGGAGAAGCCCATGTTCACGGAGCGGCTGAGCATCTCCGTGTCCATGTCGACGAGCTCGAGCTTCTTCTCCATGTAAACGAGGAACTCGATCGGGTCGACTTCTTCCAGCCCGCGCGCCGCGCGGATGGAATTGTAGGCCGAGCGCATGAAGTACGCGTTCGAGACGCCGGGTATCTCCACCGGATACTGAAAGGCTAGGAAGACGCCGGCCTGCGCGCGCTCTTCGGGCGGCAGCGCAAGAAGATCCTTGCCGTCGAAGGTCGCGGAGCCGCCCGTCACCTCGTACGCGGGGTTTCCCGCGAGCACCTGCGCGAGCGTGCTCTTGCCGGAGCCGTTGGGCCCCATGATCGCGTGCACTTCGCCGGCGGCGACGTTGAGCGAGATCCCGCGGAGGATGTCGCGATCGCCAGCCCTGGCGTAGAGATCCTTTATTTCGAGCACGAAACGATAATCCTGTAGTAGTCGAGGAGCCGTCGGATCAACCGACGCTGCCCTCGAGCGTGATGCCGAGGAGCTGCTGAGCCTCGAGTGCGAACTCCATCGGGAGCTCCTTGAACACATCCTTGCAGAATCCGGCGACGATCATCGACACCGCGTTCTCCTTGGAGATGCCGCGCTGCGTGAGATAGAAGATCTGATCCTCGCCGATCTTTGACGTCGACGCCTCGTGCTCGAGCGTCGCCGTCTTGTTCTGCACCTCGATGTACGGAAAGGTGTGGGCGCCGCAGCGATTGCCGATGAGCATCGAGTCGCACTGCGTGTAGTTGCGCGCGAAGGCCGCCTTCGGCATCACCTTCACCTGGCCGCGATAGCTGTTGTTTCCCTGTCCGGCCGAGATGCCCTTGGACACGATGGTGCTGCGCGTGTTGCGTCCGATGTGCGTCATCTTGGTTCCCGTGTCGGCCTGCTGGTGGTTGTTCACCACCGCCACCGAGTAGAACTCGCCCACCGAGTTGTCGCCCAGCAGGATCACGCTCGGATACTTCCAGGTGATCGCCGAGCCCGTCTCGACCTGCGTCCACGAGATCTTCGCGTTCTCGCCCGCGCACTTGCCGCGCTTGGTGACGAAGTTGAAGATGCCGCCTTCGCCATTCTCGTCGCCTGCGAACCAGTTCTGCACCGTCGAATACTTGATCGTCGCATCCTTGAGCGCGATCAGCTCGACCACCGCCGCGTGCAGCTGATTCGTGTCGCGCTTGGGGGCCGTGCATCCCTCGAGGTAGCTCACGTACGCGCCCTCGTCGGCGATGATCAGCGTGCGCTCGAACTGTCCCGTGCCCTCCGCGTTGATGCGGAAGTACGTGGAGAGCTCCATCGGGCAGCGCACGCCCTTCGGCACGTACACGAAGGAGCCATCGCTGAAGACGGCGGAGTTGAGCGCTGCGAAGAAATTGTCGGAGTGCGGCACCACGGAGCCCAGATACTTCCGCACCAGTTCGGGGTGCTCGCGCACCGCCTCGCCGAACGAACAGAAGATGATTCCGAGCTTGTTGAGCTCCGCCTTGAAGCTCGTGCCAACAGACACCGAGTCCATCACGACGTCCACCGCGACGTTGTTCAGCCGCTTTTGCTCGCTGAGCGAGATGCCGAGCTTTCCGTACATCTCGCGGAGCTTGGGATCGACCTCGTCGAGGCTGCCGAGCGTCTTCTGCGGCTTGGGCGCCGAGTAATAGATGACGTTCTGGTAGTCGATGGGCGGGTACTTGACGTTGGACCAGTGCGGCTCCGGCATCGTGGTCCAGCGCGCGTAGGCCTTGAGACGCCAGTCGAGCAGCCATTTGGGCTCGCCCTTCTTGGCCGAGATCAGGCGGATGGTGTTCTCGTCCAGCCCGCGCGGGATGGTCTCCGCCTCGATATCCGTGACGAATCCGTACTGATACTCCCTGTTGACCAGGGTCTCGATACTTCCGCCCATGTCCGCTCCTCTCCAGCCATCCCGCACGCTATTCCACGTGCTCAATCCTAATAGAATCTGTCGGGATTGGCAACGACGCGGGAGCTCGGTCGCCGCGCGCTAAAACGCTGTCCGGCAACGAGTTGGGAGCGAGGACCGAGCTGGGTGGGCGGCCCCTACTGCGGGCGAAAGACCAGAAAGAGCACCAGAACGATCACGAGGATCGCGGCGGCGAAGAGAATCGGGAGCACCGGCAGCTGCTTCTTCTTGCCCCGCGTGTACTTGCCGTGGTCCTTCGTTATGGCGCGCTGCGCGAGCTGGGTGTTCTTGCGGCTGAAGGCGTCGTCCTCGTGATCCTCGAACTGGACCGAGCGGATCCCCGCAGGAATGTGGAGGGCCGAAAAGGTGAAGGTCGTGTCGCCCATCATGATCTGGTCGCCCTCGCGGAGCAGGCGCGGGGCCACCGCGGGCTCACCGTTCACCTTCGTCCCCGACGATCCCATCGCGTACAGCACGAACTGCCCGCCCTCGGCGCGCACGTCCGCGTGGAAACGGGAGATCGTCGGATCCTTGAGGACGATGGAGCAGCCGATCTCGCGTCCGATCTGCACGACGCGCCGGCGGAGCGTATAACCCTTCTTGTTCGTGACGTCGATGAGGTGCGCCTCGGGCATTTCGGCGGCGGGCGCGGGACGCACGGCGTTCAGGTCGGTGAGAAAGACGAATCGGGCCTGGCCCGCTGCGACGACATCGCCGCCGTTGAGTCGAGCGCCCTCCATGGGCACCTGCGCGCCATTGAGAACGACCACGTTCTGAGGAGAGGCGGGGCTGACCTGCGCGCCTCCATTCTCGACCGAGATGCGGAAGTGCCGCGCGGCGAGATCGTTTCCGGAAAGCCGCCAGGTGGCCTGCGATCCGCTACCGACGATGACGTCGCCGACGAGCTCGCGCGGATTGTTTTCGAGGTCCGGCTTTCCTTCCAACTCGAGAAAAGGCATCAATCGCTCTCCAACGTCGTTCGGCGCGCCCGAGGACGAGCGGCGGCGTGCATGTCGACCGTACTATTGATAAAACGCTTTGTTGACGATGGCCGCAACATCGCGTGCACTCCGGTCGCCTGGCTCGCGCGCAAGATGTGGGCGCGCTTGAGGATAACCCGTTTGACAGCGAATATGCAGGGCGACCGGTCCATCAGTCTTCCGTCTCTCGGGGATGTCCTTGCGACTTCGAGCAAAAACGCGTGCGTACGGCGGGATCACCTGCGTGTCACTTTTGCTGACACTTGCGGCGGCCGCGTGTTCCAGGAGCGCTGAGAAATCGGCGACCGTAGCGGCCGGCGACAGCGCGCCGCAGATCGTTTCGAAGAGTGCGGCCGCGCCGGCGCCGGACTCAACGACGGGCAACGATACCTCCGACGATTCGGACACGCCTACGCTCGACACGTCGTCGGTGCAACACATCGATGCCGCCCCCTCGATCAACGCGCATGCGCCGAGCATCGCGAAGGTTGCAAAGCTCTCGCCGCTCGCGGACTCGATCGCGGCGACGCTCGTGTTCGAGCTCAAGACCCAGCGCCAATTTCTCGCCGCGTCGCGCGCGAAGAAGGTGTTCGCCGACATCGGGCGCGTCGATGCGCCGCTCAAGACGCCGTCGCGCATCCATGCGTACGCGGAGGCGGTGAAGGTGCTGTCGCCGGTGCACATCGGCGATCGCTTTCGTCTGCATGGCGCGTGGGGGCAGGACGACGCGACCGTTCAGTCGTTCGACCAGTGGAACGGGCGCATCGTCGCGGTGCTGGCGGTGCCGCCGCACGTGGATTCGCTCGCGCGCGCGAAGGCGCCGCTCGTCGCGCTCGCGGTGCGCGCGGACAGCGCGCTCCCCGCCGTGGCGGACAGTTGCGTGCGCGACAGCGTGAGCACTCTGCTCGGCGCGCGACTCACGGTGCTGCGCGACTCGATTCTCACCGTGCTCCAGAACGACACGGTGAAGATGGCCCCGCGGCTGATGAAGACGCTGCGCGCGCAGAAGACGCAGGCTATCGGATGCTTCGGGAAATCGCGCGTGATGATCTTCGTCGCACAGTACGCGGGCGACTTCGAGTACTATCACCAGGTCGCGGCGCTGGTCGACACCGCGGGGAAGGTGACGCCGCTGCGCGTGAACGATCTGCGGTTCAAGGTGCACGAGGCGCTGGGCGCGCTCGACGCCGATGGCGACGGCGTGGATGACATCGCGGTGCGGGGGAGAGCACCGCGCATCGGGGGGACCGTGATACTGCGGCTGGATCCGGTGAAGAAGAGGCTCGACTACGTGGATGGGGGATTCGCGTGGGAGACTTTTTGAGCGGTTAGCGATGCGCCGAGGAACGCGAGCATCGCGTTGTTGAACAGCTCGGGATGCTGAAGCATCGCGAAATGGCTCACGCCGGGCAGAATCGTGAGCGCGGCTCCGGGGATGGTGCGGGCGAGATACTCGGAGTGCTCGCGCTCGATGAATTCGTCGTTTTCCCCGACGACGATCGCGACGGGAGTGCGGATCTTCGCGAGGTCGAGCGCGCGATAATTGGGCTGGGTGTCCATCATGTGGCTCACGGCCTTGCGCATCGTCTCGAACTCGGCCGGCGTGTCGGAAAGGCGCGCGTAGTCCTCTTTCGCGCGGCCGAACACCCTCGCGGTAGTGTCGGACGGGGCGAACGGCTTCGCGGCGCTGAGATCCATGCTGCCGGCGAACGCGAACACGCGCGTGATGCGAGGCGGAGTTCGCATGGCGAGAATCAATCCGATCGTGGCGCCGTCGCTCCAGCCTACGACGGCCGCCTTCGCGATTCCAAGAATGTCGAGCACCGCCAGCA
>DATHJR010000508.1:0-4352 GCA_035286525.1 Gemmatimonadaceae bacterium
TGCTCCAGCGGTCCCGCACCCGCAAACACCGCGTACACGCCTGCCTCAGCGTTCGCGATCTCGGCGAGCACGTCCAGCACGAACAGCGGATTCTTGTAGCTCACCATACGACCGACGAACAGCAACACGCGCGAGTCATCCGGCAGCCCGAGGGCCCGGCGCATGGCGAGCGCATCCGGCTGCGGGGCCTGGAACAGGGATGTGTCTATACCATAGTAGAGAACGAGGTCGCGCTTGGCCCGTGGCGCGCGACCGCGCAGGAAGTTCTCGAGGGTGTAACGGGATATGCCGACGATTCGGCTCGCCACGCGAAGGCAGATCTGGCGCATGGGCTCGCGAAGCAGTGCGGACTTCAGAGGGCTTCCCGTGGGCACGTGCAGATCGGCGTTGTGCACGTGCACGATCGTTCGCGGAATGCGGAGGCCGGCGGCGGCAACGAGGTAGACGGCGCTGACCACATCGTGATGGCAGTGCATCACATCGTAGTTGCCGCGTCGAAGCGTTCGCCGGAGTGCCCGCACGAAGTAGAGCTTTCGATCGAGCTCGACCGGAGAGTTGATGACGGTAGCGCCGAGCTTTCGGGCGGCATCATCGAACCGGCCAGGGCGCGAAAGAACAGAATAAAATGTCCAGTCCACGGGCTCGCCGAACGTATGCGAGGCCTCGAGCATGCGGAGCAGCCAGCTCTCGACGGCGCCGACATCGAGGCTCTCGACGATGTGAATTACGCGCGGAGGTCGTTGCGGGCGAGCGTTCTCCGTCACGATGGAGATGCGGGGACGAACCCGTAGGCGTCCAGCAGCGCCATCACCGAGCTCGTGATGGAGAACGGCGAGCGCTCGACCGCCGCGCGCGACGCATCGCGATCGCGCTCGGGCGCGCCCAGAAGCGCCACCGCGCGATCGGCCCATCTTGCGGGCGACTCGGCCAGCGAAACGAAGGTGACCATTTCCGGCACGACCGCGCATTCGCGCGGCGTGCTGTCGGAGGCGAGAACGCGGAGTCCCGCCGCCTGAGCCTCGACCACGACCATGCCGAGTCCCTCGGCGACGGACGGAAAAAGCAGAAGATCGGAGGCGAGCATCAGACGAGGTACGTCGAACCGAATGCCGGCAAGACGAATGGTGTCACTCAGGCCGGCCGTCGTGAGCTCCGTCTGCAGTGATTGTGAGGCATCGCCTCCCTCACCGACGAACAGTGCCCTCACGCGCGCGTCGCGCTCGATGCACTCGCGCGCGATGGCCAGCGCCATCCGCGGATTCTTCTGATTGAAGTGAGACTCGAGGCGGCCAACGAAGAGAAGGATTCTCGCATCCGGCGCCCATCCGAGCTCGCTGCGCACGTCGGCGCGAGCGCGCGCCGCGTCGTGAGCGAAGGGGGCGAGGTCGAAACCGCAGTGTATGGCGAGGCGGCGTTGCGCGGATCCCGGCGCGGGCGCGAGATCGTAGTCGTGGAGCAGCTTGAGCGACGTGCCGGCGACGGTGGTCGCGAGGCGCACGACTGCCCCGCGTCCGATGGCGCGGGCCAGGCGTTTCAGCGGCGAACCGGTGAAGGTCGCGAACGGGTTGTGAACGTGAATCACTCGCGATGGCGGCAGATTGCCCCGGCCGAGGAGCAGATGCAGCCCGCCGGCGTAATCGGCGTGGTCGTGGATCGCGTCGAAGTGGCCGTCGCGCAGCAGGCACCGAAACTCTCGCCTGAACTGAGGCAGATGACGGCGGCTGTAGCGCAGGTAGTGAAGTCGTGCGCCGAGGGCCGCGACGCGGTCGTCGAGGATGGTGCGCTCGCCGCCGGTGAGACATACCTCTGTCTGAACGTCCACCGGCAGCGTGCTCCCATAGCGCTGGAGCCACTCGAGGATCGCGACGAGCCACGTCTCCGCGCCGCCGATGCCGAGCGAGTGGAATACGTGCAGCACGCGGCGCACCGGCCGAACCGGTGGCGCGGCGCGAGGCTGCAGCGCGGCGGCGGTTGTGGACGTCGGCGCGATCACGTTCGTGCAGCGGGCGACGTTTGCATTTTCGCGAGATGCTCGAGGGCGCGGCGTTCGCCGCGGCGGACCGCCCGGAAGATGCGTCGGTCGCGCGGCGACATCAGTGCGTAGCGAAGCGCGTTGGCCGCCCGCTTCTTCAACGAGGGGGGAGCGATCGATCCGGGGGGCGCGCGAAACGAGCGCAGGATGATCGCCGACAGGGCGATGTTCTCGGAGAGCGCGAGCAGGTAGCTCTCGCTCAGCCGGCTGGCGGGGATGAGGTGGACGAGGCGCATGGCGCCGAACACGCCGACGCCGAGCCCGATGTCACAGGCGCAGGCCGCGAGATCGTTGTCACCGCCGGACATCAGCGAGGTGCCGTTGCGGTCGAGGGCGAAGGGACGCTTGCCATTTTCGTGGAGCTTCACGTACCAGATTGCCACGGCTCGCCGCACGCACAGACCCGCGCCGCACGGCATGGTGTCCGGAAGCATCGGAAGATTGGACCACAGATCGTGCGGCACATCTCGAATGACGAGGTTTCCCCAGTGCCTGCGCGTCCAGTCGGGCGCGGGCTCGTCGAAACCGGGGCGCGTGGCGCCACTCCACGAGCCGATGTCGGGGCGCGAATCGTAGATGCGCGAGGCCTGCTCGAGAAAGTCGGGATCGAGAACGTTGTCATCGTCGACGAACACGAGGAGGTCGCCGGTGGACTCCGCGATTCCGCGAAGGCGTGCGCGGGTGAGCCCGGGCGCGTCCTCGCAAACAATGCGTGACTCTGGATGCCAGGCGAGATCGATGCGTGCGGCGAGCGGATCGTCGCTCGCGCTGTCGACGATCACGAGCTCCCATCGGGACGGGTCGATCGTCTGCGCTCGCAAGGCATCGAGCACGCGCGCGAGATAGTCGGCGCGCGGGTTGTGCGAGCAGGTGACGACGGAGATGCGCGGTGGCGACTTCGACGCCGAGCTCGGCGCTGCGGCGCTCACGACGTTCCGGCGATGCCGGCCTTCACGCGAACGATCGCTTTCACGAGGCGCGGAGGAAGCAGGTTCCGAAACAGGAAACGAGGAGGAAGCGTGGAGAGTGGATGCTTTACCCACGTCTCGGCGATGATACGCAGGGCGAGCGCGCGCTGTCCTTGCAGCATCAACGCTTCGGCCCACACGAGCTGCTCGAGGACAGCGATACGATCGAGGAGGGCCGAATCGGGCGACGCGACTTTACGGGTGGCACCAGCGGTGGGCGTGAGAGAACGCTCCTTGAAATGCGCGATGGCAATGTCGTAGGCGCGCCCCACGCCCCGTGCGGTGATTGGCACGTTCATGGTTTCCAGAATCGTTTCTCTCGCGAGCGCGCCCATCTGTGCGCGAGCACCGGACGCGGAAACGAGGCGCAGCGAGTGCTCCACAAAGGCGCCTGCATTGTTGAAGGGTGCGAGGACGCCATTGACGCCATCCTGCACGATGTCTCTCGCGAGCCCTACTGGTGTGGTGATGCAGCAAACGCCGGAGCTCATCGCCTCGAGCAGCGTCACCGGGCCGCCCTCGACTCGCGCGGTCACCCAATACAAATCGAGCGCCTGATACATGAGCGGCATGCGGTCGGCTTCCCTCACGAACGGGATCCAGACTACCCGCACTCCCGCAGCACGCAGTTGCGCGACGAGGTCGCGCCAGCCGGGACCAATGATAAGGACCGCGAGACGTGGCTCCTTCTCGCTCAGCGCCCGTGCGGCCAAGGCGAAGATGTCGGTGCCTTTGCGATCGAGCTCGTTGCTGCTGAACTTCGCGAAGAAGCCGACGACGATTGCGTCGGAGGCGATGCCAAGCGAGGCGCGTGCCGCCTTCCTCTGTTGCGGCGTTGCAGGCACGAAGCGCGATGCATCCACCCCGTAAGGGACGGCCACGACGCGCTCGGCTGGTGCTCCGCGCTGGACGACATCGTCGGCCCATTGCGAGGAGCCGACGACGATCGCGTCGCCCTCGAGGTTGTGGTGCTGCGTCTTCCAGTCGTCGCTCACGTGATGATGGCTGGTGATGACGGGAAGCCGATTGCGCAGCAGAGGGAGCCAGGTTCGAGATGCGTATGGGCAGACGAAGTGCACGACGTCGAAGGAATCGAAGAACTCCGGTCGATCGCGCGCAATGATGTCGAGGACTGGCCCAGAGATGACGGTGCCGTCCAGCCACGGATTGTGGGCGACGAAGGACCTCGCGATCGTGCCGGTGATCCAGTGGATCGAATCGGGCACAAGCAGCACACGCAAATGCGGTCGCGTGGAACTCGTGGTTTCCCCCGACGATGGAACTGCCTGGACGCTCACCTGGCGATCTCGATTCGAACTTTGGGCGGAACTGCTAGGCCCTTCATCGGCTAT
>DATHJR010000509.1:0-2703 GCA_035286525.1 Gemmatimonadaceae bacterium
GCAGATTTCGGCCTCGCGGGGCTGTGTGTCATCGTCGTCGGATTCATCACCCTCGCCTCAGATCTCGGTGTCGGCTCCGCGATCATTCAGAGGCGCGAGCTGACCGAGCGTCACCTGCGCGCATCGCTTACAGGCACCTTCTTGCTGGGCGTTTCGATTGCCGGCCTGCTCGCGCTCGCAGCCCCGCTCATTGGACAGTTCGTCCGAAATTCCGAGCTCGTGTCGCTGCTGCGCCTGCAATCGCTGATTTTCGTCACGACTGGCTGCGACACAGTCGCTCGGTCGATCCTGCAACGTCGCCTCGATTTCCGGCGGCTGTACATCATCGACATCACGAGCTATGCCCTCGGTGGGCTGCTGGTGTCGATAGGGTGCGCCCTCGCAGGGCTGGGCGTGTGGAGTCTGGTGATTGGCACCCTGTCGCAAGCCGCTGTCTCCTGCGCGATGAGCATGACAGCAGCGAAGGTGCCGTTACGGCCTCTTCTGGCGCGGCGTGAACTCGGCGAGCTGCTAGCTTTCGGTGTTGGCGTCAGCGCAAATAATCTGGTGAACTACGTTGGTCGCAACGGTGACAATTTTTTCATCGGACGGTTACTGGGCCCGACCATCCTGGGGTATTACTCGCGGGCATTCAACCTCATGATGATGCCGCTCAATTATGTGACGGGCGCCTTCTCCGCCATCCTCGTTCCGACGTTCGCGGAGATACAGCACCAGCGAGAGCGGATCGGAAGCGGATTTCTGATGACCGTTCAACTTGCGGCCATTATCGTTCTGCCCGTCGCGACGGGAATGATCGTCGCTGCGCCTCACTTGATTCTCGGTCTGTATGGCGACCGCTGGGCGGGAGCGATCCGCCCGCTTCAAGTCCTGTGTGTGGCCGCACTACCGAAAGCCGTCATGTCCCTCGCAGGTCCTGTGAATCGTGCCTGTAACCGCGTCGTCACGGAACTCTGGTTTCAATGTGCTTTCGCAGTCGCAGTTGTGGGAGCGACGATTCTCGGCTCCCGACAGGGCATTGTTGCAGTGGCCACCCTGGTATCGCTCGCCACCGCACTGATGTCCGTCGCCATGGCCACCCTCGCCCTTTCCCTCACTGGATCGACGTGGCGTGCCTTCATCGTCGCCCAGATTCCTGGCGCACTGGTGGGCCTTCTTTCAACCGCGATCGCCGTCGCGCTGCGCTTCACCCTCGAGCGTGCGGAATGGTCGCACCTCTCGATCCTCTTTGTCCTGGTGCTCGCCGGCGCGATCTCGATTCCGCTGGGGATTTACCTTCTCCCGGCGCGCGTCCGGCCCGCCGAATTGTTCTCCCTGCTCACGCCGCCGTTCAGAAGGCTACCGGCTCCGCTCCGAAAGGGCGCAATGTTCGTCCTCCGCACGACCCTCTGACGAAAGTCGCATCGATGCCAAGTACGTTGCGGTATCTGGCGGCGGAAGTGCTCCGACCTTTGCCGCTCAGCGCACTTGCGTGGCTCATGCCCCGGGATCCGATCGGATTCTATTATCACACCGTAGGCGAACGCCAACTGCCGTACGTTCGTCATCTGAACGCATGCAAGACGCCGCGCCAATTCGAGAGCGATCTCGAGTTTCTCTCCCGAAATTATCGTCCCGTCTCCTACGCCGACATCGAACATGGACGCTCTCGAGTACGGGATCGGCGCGCGCGCGTGATCGTGACATTCGATGACGGTCTGCGTGAGTGCTGCGGCGTCGTACGGACACTCCTTCTCAAACACGGTATCCCGGCGATTTTCTTCGTCACAACCGACTTTCTCGACAACCGCCGGTTGTTCTACAAGCACAAGGTGTCGCTTTGCGTCGAAGAATATTTGCGGCTTGCTCGAGTTGATCAGCTCTCCGCGCGCAAGGATCTGTCAGCCATTTTGAACGTCCCGATCCGACGGACTTCCAGCGTGATCGCGATCCTCAAGGGGCTGAAGGCGAGCGACGAGGATCGCCTCGATGCGGTCTGTGCTCGCCTCGGCGTCGATCCGGATGCATTCCTGCGTGCCGCCACCCCGTACCTCTCGAGCGCGGAGGTTCTGTCCCTCGCGACGGATGGCTTCACGATCGGAGCCCATGGCCGATCACACGTGTCGCTTGCTGCGATGACTCCTGAGGAAGCAGAAGCGGATATTGTCGATTCGTGCACGCGCGTAGGGAGGCTGATTGGCAGCGCGTCCGTACCCTATGCCTTTCCTTTTAATGGTCGCGGCGTCAGCGCGGCGCTTCTGCGGAAAGTCCGGGAGAAGCACCCTGAAGTCGGTCTGTTCTTCGACACGCAAGGAATGGGTGTAGACAACGCAGATGTCATCAACCGGATCGGCGTGGAGGGTCCACGCTTGCGCGGCGTCATCAGCGTGCCTACGGCACTCAGGCGTGCATACGTCACCGAGTTGAAGCGCGTGGTAATGGGGCCCCGCACGCGGAATGCACGCAAAGCAGGGGACGGAGCACCGCTCGACCTATGAGTGACGCCCAGAACCAGGTGGGGGGCTTCAGG
The DNA here is from genome assembly GCA_035286525.1 of Gemmatimonadaceae bacterium. GTDB lineage: Bacteria > Gemmatimonadota > Gemmatimonadetes > Gemmatimonadales > Gemmatimonadaceae > FEN-1250. The sequence continues at coordinate 2,510 of DATHJR010000509.1, forward strand.
GTGGCAGTATGCATCGCGACCTACCGGCGCCCCGCCGGGCTTGCACGTCTCGTCCGTGGTCTGCAGCTGTTGGATCTGGAGTGTGACGAACCACTCTCTCTCGTTGTCATAGTAGCAGACAATGATCCCGCCGGATCCGCCAGCAACCTCTGCGCGCAGTTGTCCGGGGAGAGCCGCTGGACCATCAACTACGT
>DATHJR010000510.1:0-3631 GCA_035286525.1 Gemmatimonadaceae bacterium
CGCAGTGTGCGAGCTCGCGGAGAGTATGAGCCGCACGAAGCGCGTCCCGATCGGCGCATCCGAAAGCGCGATGCCCTCGACGCCGCCGGCGTTCGCGCGTACGTCGCCGTGCGGGAAGGTGATCCAGCGACCGGCAGGACTCTCGTCGATATCGTCGACGACGTCGCCCTTCCAGTATTGCACGCGAAAGCTGGTGGCGAAGGGATTGGCCCACGCGATTCGGATTGCGGACACGCCCGCGACGGAGCCGAGATCGACGAGCACCCATTGGGGGTGCGGCGAGGGATCCTCGCGGTCGAGCGCCGGGTCGAGGTACGGGTTGCTCTTCCAGAAGGTGGCGGTGTCGCCGTCGTCGAGCCGGGAGTAATCGGAGTTGTCGGCTTGGTCGATCGTGTTGCCTCGACGCGGAAGCCGGTAGCCGTGGGTGAGCGTGATCGGGCTCCGAGAGGCGGAATCGGAGGTCCAGTATCCGCGCGCGTGGGCGGGATCGCTCCACGCACCGTGCGGATTCCAGTGCCAGGCCTCGACACCCAACTCCGTGCGCAGCCGATAGGTCAGGCGGCTGAGTCCGGCTGAGCGCATCGCTGTTACGTTTTGCTGGGTATAGATGTCGACCAACGTGCCTTTTCCGTGTCCATCGACCCCGGCGCCGAGGACTGCGGAAGGGGAAAAGGTGCCGAGTGGGTGTGCGCTATCGATCGTGATTGTGGCGAGGGCGCTGCGGGTGGTGGACACGCGTTGCGCCTGCGCATCGATGGTTAGGCCCCCTATTGCGGCGAGTACTAACCCTCCGCGGGCGAGGATTCGATTCACGGCGGGCAGAACTCTTGCTCGGAAACAGACACGGCGGTGGCGCGCGAGCGACAGGCGAGCCCCATGTAAACGTTTGTTACTCACCAGGCGGTCGCCACTGCGGATGCCGCTCGCACTCTTTCGGAGGATTTTTCATGAAGGTCCGTTTCGTTTTGCCCTTGGTCGCGATCGCACTCGCCGCGTGCGGCGGTAGCAGCACCGGTATCACACCCCCAGTCGACACCCAGACGATCACGGTCACCGATGCCGGATTCACACCGGAAACGCTCTCCGTGATCAGCAATACGAAGGTGATTTGGCAGTCGACCCAGGGGAGTCATGTGGTCAGATTCACGGATTCGATCCCATCGGGAAGCAATCCGAACAGCTCGACGTTCGGCACGGGACAGAGCGTAAATACGGTGTTCCTCAAGCTCGGCACATACGGCTACGAGGATACGCTGAACGTGGGCAACACCGGCGTGGTCATCGTTCACAACTAACCGAACGGCGACGGGCGCGCCAAGCGCAAGTCGCTGCTCCGCGTCATCGCGCAAGAAAGTCCTGATACGTGAGACGTTGATAGGCCTCCCCGGCGCGGACCGACCGTTCGTCCGCGCCCGGGGTGCGCTGCATGACCTCACGCGCGTTGTAGCCGTACACCAGTCGCCCGCGCGCGTCCACCCATCCAAAACCATCGAGGTACGAGAAGAACGCGAACGGCTGCACATCGGCCGCGAGCAGGTTCTTCCCCCACTTGTACTGCGCGTGCGCGCGCCCGAGCTGCGCGAGCACTGTGGGCGCAACATCCACCTGCGAGCCCGTCACCGTGATCTCCGTATCGCGCACCGCGAGCGCACCGCCGAGCCAGAGCATGGGGATGTGATAGAGCTGTGACGCGGACTCGCCCTCGAGCGGCGGGACGTTGGGGAGCGGATGTCCGTGATCCGCGATGATGATGACGAGCGTGCTGTCCCACCACGCTTCGCGCGCCGCGCTCGCGATGAAGTTGCCGAGGCTGCGATCCGCGTAGATCTGCGCGTTGAGGAAGTGCGCCTGTTCGCTATCGCCCTCGATGACGGGTTTCATCGGCACGTCGTACGGCTCGTGGCTGCTGAGCGTGAACAGCGTCGTGAAAAACGGGCGTGCGAAGGTGCGCGCATCCGCGAGCAGTCGCCCGAGCACGATGTGGTCGTGCGCACCCCACTTGGAGCTCCAGTCCCTGCGATCGAAGTCGTTCTCGCCGACGATGCGGTCGAAGCCGTGCGCGACGAGATACGACTTGAAGTCCGCGAACTCGAGCTCGCCACCGTAATAGAACACCGTGTGGTAGCCCATGTGCGCGAAGTCTTCGGCGAGACCCGGAAGCCGCGCCGCGCGCGCGGGGGAGCTGAGGATGGGCGCGTTCGACTGTGCCGGCCATCCGCTCAGAATCGCGGCGAGCCCCTTGGCGCTGCGATTGCCCGACGCGTAGATGGCGTCGAACAGGACGCCGGTGTGCGAGAGCGAATCGAAGTGCGGCGTGATGCCGGGGAGTCCCCCGAGTCGACGCACGACTTTCGCGGTGCCGCTCTCCCAAATGATGAGAATGACGTTCGGCCGCGTCATGCGCAGGAGATGGCGCGTGGTGCCGTCCGTGGCATGCAGCAGCGAGTCGACCAGCTTCCTCGCCTCTGGCTCGGCGATCGTGGACGCGTACGGATTGGCGGTGAGGTAGTCGCGGATCGTGAGTGAGTGGAGAAAATTCCACGCGACGTTGAGCCCTGCCTGGTTCGCGAAGTCGCTGTGCGAGAAGTAGGTGCTGCTGGGGTTGAGCGGCGTCCACTGCAGTCCTCCGCGTATCGGAACGAGGAGGAGAACGCCCGAGAGCAGCAGCGGCGGCGCCGTACGAACGAGCCGGCCGCCCACCGCCTCGCCGGTGTGGGCGTCGACGATTTTCCCGTACGCGTAGATGCCGGCCGCGATGAGCGCGATGAGAATGAGCGCGAGCAGCGCAATCGGCGATGACTCCGCGCTTGCCGCCGCCTCGCTGGGCGTGCGGAGATACGGGAGAAGCGAGGAGTCCACGCGCGCTCCCCACTTGGAAAAGATCTCGAGGTCGGTGGCGGCGAGCAGCGCGGCGAAGGCGATCGCGACGTACGTGTACGCGCGCAGGACGATGTTGATCGCGCGCGCGGGGACGAGCGGCGCGAAGGCGAGAAGGATCGTGGGGATGATCGCGAGATAGGACGCCGCGGAGATGTCCATGCGCGCGCCGCGAGCGAGGACGCCCGCGAGAACTCCAGCGCTGAGGTGTGCGGTCTCGGCGAAATGGTAGCCGAGGAAGGTCGCGCGGAGCAGCGCGAAGTACACGAACCAGAACGCGATGTAGCGGGCGAGAAACTTCAGCTTCGCGAGCGGCTCGCCTGCCGCGATCGGAGATACGTGGTGTGGAGTGGGCGCGGGCACGCCAAAATCTAAGAAGCGAGTGTACTTGGCGAGCGCTGCGGGGACTTCACGAGGAAATCCCTTGCGGAATATTACTTTGTTTCTTAAAGTACTTCTAACCGCAATGGAGCTCACCACCGTGTCCGCATCGATCTCCGCGTCCTACGATGAACAAGCCCACGTCGGGGTCGTCCGCGACGGCTCGCTTCTCACCACATGGGGATGCGCCCTCTCCCTCGCCGCCTTCGGGACCGCTGTCCTCTGGAAAAGCAGCATCGGCATCAATTGGCCCCTCTGGATCATCGGCGTCGTCGCGGCCCTCCTCCTCGGCGCTCGCGAACGCTACGGCGCCGCCGGCGCTCCTGCGACAGCCGCAGGCGCGTGGGCCATCGTCATCGCCCTGGGCACCGCC
>DATHJR010000511.1:0-9091 GCA_035286525.1 Gemmatimonadaceae bacterium
GAATGCCGACCGCATCGACACGATCCGTCGCCGGCTGCACGAGTGGTGGTCGGCGGGGCTCATCCAGGACGACGCGTACTACGTGCTCCTCGCGGCGCTGATCGAAGGGGCGGATCGTGTCGCGAACACGGCGGGGGTATATGCGGCGTACATCAAGCGCTGGCAGTCGAATGCGCGGCGCGCCATCCGGCTCGAGCCGGAGATCCCGCAGCGCGGACCGCGGGGTTCGACGGCGCACCGTGCGGACGCGACCATGGTTGCCGCGGCAGCAGGCGAGGTCGAGCTGCTCTACATCGATCCGCCATACAACGCGCGCCAATACTCCGGCTACTATCATGTTCCCGAAGTGATTGCGCGGGGGTGGTTCGACGCCACCCCCGTGCTGCGAGGGAAGACGGGCCTCGTCGCGGGGGACGGGCAGAGGAGCGACTGGTGCTCGGCGCGAAAGGCTGGGGCGGCACTTGCGGGCCTCCTCGCGGCCACGAGCGCGCGCCACGCGCTGGTCAGCTACAATTCGGAGGGCCTTCTAAGCGAGCGCGACCTTCGCGACGTTCTGGCGGGAGCGACCAGGGTTGGAACGGTGCAGCGCTTCTCGCGCGCCTATCGCCGCTATCGGTCAGATAGCGACAGAGTCGGTCGTGTTTACCAGGGAGATTTAGTCCGTGAGCTACTCTATCATGTGCGTCTTCGGTGACGTGATTTTGCCGTTACCCGCACGAGGGCAATTCGTCTCTGATGCATGGCAACCCTCGCACTATCGCAGTCGACACTTACAGGGCTGTCCGGAGGGCGCTCAAAGCGTTACACTAGCGTCGTGAAGACCACGGTGACAGCGCCGCGACCGATCGATCCGCTCGAAGCGGATCACGACGTAATTGCGCGTGTGCTACAGGGCGATCGTAACGCGTTCGGACTGTTGATCGGACGTTACAGCGATCCGTTGCTCAGACACGCGCTTGGGATGACCGGCAGTCCTGATGTGGCAGAGGATATTCTACAGGCCTCGTTCATCAAGGCGTACCAGCATCTCGCAGAAGTGCACGGACGGTTCGATGCGTGGATATTCCGGATCGTGGCGAATGGGTGCAAGGACTGGCTCAAGAACATTCGCCGCACGCATCAGAGTTACGAGGAGGACGATCAGCCCTCATCGTTTTCGACGCCGGACGAAGAGCTCGACCGCACGGAGTTACGGAGTGATCTGGATACTGCGCTCATGCAATTGGCGCCATCGCTTCGTGAAGCGTTCGTGATGAAGCACGTCGAAGGTCGTTCGTACGAAGAGATGGCCGATTTGCTGACTACCACTGTCGGAGCACTTAAGATGCGCGTCCACCGCGCGCGTGAGGCGCTCCAGGCTCTTCTTGAGGAAAAGTACGCGTGATGCAAGACAACCTGGATCCCAGAGAGTATCGGAACCCATCGGCTCCCAAGTCTGGAGACATGCCGGCGCGTCCGATCACAGATCGTGAAGTACCGCTCACGGGGCAGCAGACGCCCTCGGCGATCCATGCCTGGCTGGACGGCGAGCTTTCGGAAAGCGCTGTTCGTCAGAGTGATGCCTCGCGCGATGTGGATTTCTGGCTGCGCATCGACCGTGAAGTGCAAGTGCGTCGTCAAATGACCACGCCCGTGCATTTGTACGAGCGAATCATGGAAGCGCTTCCCACCGCTGCCCCGGCCGTCACCGAGCCGTGGTACAACCGGTCCTTCTCGCTGACTCCTGCTGTCGCGATCGCGGCGGCTGCGGGTGCCCTGGCGATCGGAGTTGCCGTTGGCGCGACGGTGCTGCGCGCTCGGTAATCTGCATCACAGTACGATTGCTGCCGGCCTCACACTCTGAGGTCGGCAGTTTTTTTTTGACTCGGTTTTAACGTGAATGCGGCTTCCACCGGTCCGCGACTTGCTAAATTACGTTGTGAGTTCTTCGTGCACGTTCTTCGGCGCGGAGTTGACCTGATGGATGAACCGTAGAGCTGGAGGAAAGTAGACATGTTCTTCAAAATCATCGCCGCTGCCGCAATCATGGCTGTCCCGGCCGTCGCGCACGCGCAGGGAACGACGCCCGCGGTGCCGCAGGATACGACGCACACGCGCATCCACACCGATTCGACGAAGATCGATACGGCGAACGGAAGCGTCTACACCAAGAAGAAGACGACCGTTACCGACACGACTAAGTCTTCGCGCACTCGCACCGACTCCACGATGAACGTCACGCCGCTCGACACGACGCGCCCGCCGAGCTCCCGTCCGAGCAAGCAGCCGCCGCGCTGACGCAGGCGGAGTGATCGAATTGCCGAAGGGGAGGAGCGCAGTCGCTCCTCCCCTTCGTGCATCGGCTAGCCCGTGGATGAATCACGGCGCATGAAGGCCAGCGCCACACCGTCGCGGAAAAAGTCCTCGACGCGACTCTCCAGACGAAACTCCAGCGCCTCGAGAAAGGCCCGCGCGCCCGGAAGCGCGCGCTCGTCCTCGGGAAGCTCGGCGAGCACGAAGCGCGCTCCCTCCGCGTGCAACAGCGCGAGCGCCTCTTCGGCGAGCGCCCTCCCGATTCGCGCTCGGCGCGATCCCTCATCAACTACCGCGAGCTGCAGGCGACCCGCACCGCTGGCACCGCCGAAGAAGCCGAACACGATCACGCCTTCGATTCGCTCGTCGCGCACGCAGGCGAGCGCGCGGCCATCCGCGCCGGGCGCGACGACCACTGCGCGAAGGGCGTCGAGCGCGCCGTCGATATACGCCGTGTCGTGCAGCGCGCGCTCGACGACCAGCTGCGCCTGTGGCAGCAGCGAGCGAGACACGGGGACGATCGATCGTGGCTCGCCCACGGTCGCGCCCGCGTCAGATGTGGATCGCGCGTCGTCCCGACACCGCGAGCGCCGCTTCGCGCGTCGCCTCGCTCAGCGTCGGATGCGGATGCACCGTGAGCGCGATGTCCTCGCTCGAGCCGCCGAATTCCAGCGTGAGCGTGAGCTCGGCGAGCAGCTCCGATGCCGTCGGTCCGATGATATGTGCGCCCAGCAGCGCATCGGTCTCGGCGTCCGCGATCAGCTTGACGAAGCCGGTGGCATCCCCCGCCGTGCGCGCCCGCGCGTTCGCGGTGTATGGGAACCTGCCGACCTTATACGCGCGGCCGCGCTCCTGTGCCTGCTCCTCGGTGAGCCCCACCGCCACGACTTCGGGTGTGGTGTAGACGACGGCCGGAATCGCGTTGTAGTGCATGCGCGAGTTCTGTCCCGCGATGACCTCCGCCGCGATCGCGCCCTCATCCTCCGCCTTGTGCGCCAGCAGCATGCCGCCCACCGCATCGCCGATGGCATAGACGCCGGCGAGATTGGTGCGCATCTGATCGTCGACGGCGATCTCACCACGCGATCCGAGGGCGAGACCCAGCGCACTTGCGTCGATGCCCGAGAGCGAGGGCTTGCGGCCGACGGAAACGAGCACGCGGTCCGCCTCGAGTGTCTCGCTCGCGCCATCCTTCTCGACGTCGACGAGCATGCGGTTGCCTTCGCGCCGCGCGCCCGTGACTTTCGCACCGGTCCGTATGTCGAGGCCCTGCTTGCGAAAGGTCTTCTCGGCCTCGCGCGCGATCTCGGCGTCGTAGCCAGTGAGGATCGAGGGCAGGAGCTCGATGACCGTGACCTTGGCGCCGAGTCGGCGCCACACCGATCCGAGCTCGACGCCGATGACGCCGCCGCCGATGACGATCAGCCGCTCCGGAACTTCCGCCAACGTGAGCGCGCCGATATTCGAGAGGACGCGATCTTCGTCGAAGGGAAGGAACGGGAGCGCGATGGGTACGGAGCCCGTCGCAATGATGACGGACTTGGGCTTGTAGATGGTTACACTGTTTTCGGGGGGCGCCCCCCGCACCTCCACCACCTTTCCCGCCTTCAGCGTCGCACTCCCGTGCGCCCACGTGATCCCGTTCTTCTTGAACAGGTATTCGATCCCGCGCGTGTTCTGCGCCACGACAGCCGTCTTCCGCTTCTGCATCACGCCCAGGTCGAGCCTCACCTCGGCAAGCATCACCCCGTGCGCCGACGCACGCTCTCGCGCGAACTCGTAATGGTGCGAGGACTCGAGCAGCGCCTTGCTCGGAATGCAGCCGATGTTCACGCACGTGCCGCCGAGCGTGCTGTCGCGCTCCACGCACACAGTGCTGAGGCCGAGCTGCGCCGCGCGGATCGCGGCGACATAGCCGCCGGGGCCGCCGCCGATGATCAGCACATCAGGTTCGAGATTGTCGGTCACGGCAGTACCGCGGTGCGGGCGATCACTCGACGAGCATCGCCGCCGGATCCTCGATCAGCTCCTTGATCCGCACGAGAAAGAGCACCGCCTGCTGCCCATCGACCAGTCGATGATCGTACGACAGCGCGAGGTACATCATCGGCCTGATCTCCACCTTGCCGGCGATCGCGACCGGGCGGTCCTGAATCTTGTGCAACCCGAGTATCGCGACCTGCGGATAGTTCAGGATCGGCGTCGACACGAGCGACCCGAATACGCCGCCATTCGTGATCGTGAAACTACCGCCGGTGAGATCATCCATCGTGAGCGCGCCGTCGCGCGCGCGCTTCGCGATGGCGGTGAGCGCACTGCTGAAGTCGAGCATCGACATGCTGTCGGCGTCCTTCACGACCGGCACGACGAGCCCATTATCCGCCGCGACCGCGATGCCCAGATTCACGTAGTGCTTGTAGACCACGGAGTCGCCGTCGATCTGCGCGTTGACGGCGGGATACGCCTTGAGCGCAAGCGATGCCGCCTTCGCGAAGAAGGGCATGTAGGTGAGCTTGACGCCGTGCTCCTTCTCGATGCGGTCGCGGAGCCGCTCGCGAACCGCCGAGACGGCGGACATGTCGACTTCATTGAAGGTCGTCAGGTGCGCGGTGGCGTGCTGCGACTCGAGCAGATGCTCGGCGATTCGCCGCCGCCGGGTCGTCATGCGCTCGCGAGTCTCGCGACCATTCTGCGATGCGATCGGGCTCGGCGTCGCTGGTGGCGTCCTCGCCGCGACTGGAGCGGCCCGAGGTGCAGTGCTCGCCGCCGCCGCAGCGGCGAGCATGTCGCTCTTCGTCACGCGGCCGCCGGGGCCACTCGCGGCAACCTGCGCGGGGTCGATCCCTTCATCTGCGGCGATGCGGCGCACGGCCGGAGACGTCCTCGGCGCGCTGGCGGGCGCGTGTGCGGGCGAGGGCGCTTGAGCAGCGGCAACCGGCGCGGGCTTCGGGGCAGGCGTCGCGACCGGCGCCTCGCTCTTCGATGCGGCAGCGGGACGCGCGGCTGCAGGGGGCGCGGCCGCGGGAGACGCGGCTGCAACGGGAGCCGCCGGCGCGGTCGCGATCGAGCCCGCGCTCTCGTCGATCTCGCCGATCTCCTCACCCACCTGCACCGAGTCGCCTTCCTTCTTCATCTGCTTCGTCAGCACGCCCGCTTTGAACGCCGGCACCTCGACCGTGATCTTGTCGGTCTCGAGCTCCACCAGCGATTCGTTCTGCGCGACGACGTCGCCTTCCTTCTTCAACCACCGCGCGATCGTCGCTTCCACGATCGACTCGCCGAGCGGTGGCACCTTGATCGAGATCATTCCGCCTTCATCTGAGTGTCGAAGACTCGCTCTGCCTGCGTCGAGCAAATCGCGTTGCTCGTCGCGGCGCTGCCTCTTAGCATTCGACTCTCAATATAACGGGAGCCCCTACGCGTGCGAGCGCTCACGGTGTCCGCCCACGGCGGGCTGGAGCAGCTGCAAGTCGTTGCCGATCTCCGGATTCCAGCGCTGGACTCGCCCACGAGCGTGCGCGTGCGGATGCACGCCGTCGCGCTCAACCATCTCGACTTGTTCGTGCTTCGCGGCCTCCCGGGAATGTCGCTCAGTCCCAACTGGGTGGTCTGCGCGGACGGCGCCGGCGTGGTCGACGCGGTGGGCGAAGCGGTGCAGACGTTTGCGCCAGGCGATCGCGTCATGATCAATCCGGGCATCAGCGATCGCACGTGCTCGTTCTGTCTCGCCGGCGAGCAGTCGCTCTGTGAGAACTTCCGGTTGCTCGGCGAGCAGCTGCCGGGGACTGCCGCGGAGCTCGTCGTCGTTCCCGCGGCCAACCTGCGCATCGTGCCGCCGGCCGTCTCATGGGAGCACGCCGCCGCGTTTTCGCTCGCAACGCTCACCGCGTGGCGCGTCGTCGTCACGCGCGCGCGCCTGCAGCCGGGCGAGACGATGCTGATCTGGGGAATTGGCGGCGGCGTCGCCATCGCTGCGCTCCAGATCGCGAAGCGCATCGGCGCGCGCGTGTGGGTGACCTCCGGAAGCGACGCGAAGCTCGCGGGCGCGCGCGAGCTCGGCGCCGACGAAACGTTCAATCATCGCACCGGCGACGTCGTCCGCGACATTCGCGAGCGAACCGGCAGGCGCGGCGTGCACGTGGTGCTCGACGACGTAGGCGAGGCCACGTGGGAGCGCTCGCTGCGCGTGCTCGGCAGAGGCGGGCGTCTCGTGACCTGCGGCGCCACCTCAGGGCCGATGGTGCAGACGGATGTGCGCAAGCTGTTCTGGCACCAGTGGACGATCATGGGATCCACGATGGGAAACGACCGCGAGCTCGATGCGGTGGTCCAGGCGCTCGGCGAAGGCGCGCTGGTGCCTGTGGTAGACGCCGTGTATCCGCTCGAGGAGGCACGCGCCGCGTACGAACGACTCTCGAACGGCGATCAATTCGGCAAGATCGTGTTGCGATTGCGCGATGACTGACCACGCGCAGTACAGCCCGGAGGAGCAGCAGCGCATCCGCGGCTCGATCATCGCCGGCGACGCGCCCGCGTGCCCTCGGTGCGACGTCTCGCTCACGACGCGGCCGATCGGCGGCGGGTCCTTCGGCCTCGGCTATGCGCGCCGCCGTGAGTGGCTCATCTGTCCTCAGTGCAAGCGCAGCGCCATATTCGATGTGAAGCGCGGAACGAGAAATTGACCCCCCGAACCCGACCGGACATCGTGATGCGTTGGTCGCTGCTTGCAGGTCTGACGCTCGTGCTCGCGTGTTCCACGGATGCTCCGCCAAAGACGAAGCCCGTCGCGACGCCCGCGGCGGCGCCAAAGCCCATCGTTCGCGAAGCGCCGCCGGAAGAAGCGCCTCCACCGATGACGGCCTCTCCGTCGTTCAGCATGGTCGATGCCGGAGGCGCACACTCGTGCGGCGTCGCCGAGAGTGCTGAGCTGTTCTGTTGGGGGCGCAACGATCAGGGACAGCTCGGCGACAGCGGTTCCGCGGACCGAACGCTCCCCGTTGCGGTGGGCGAAGGGCTCAAGTGGAAGGCGGTGAGTGTCGGAGGTTCGCACAGCTGTGCGCTCACCACCGATGGCGCGGTGTACTGTTGGGGCTCGAGCCTCGCCGGGCAGCTCGGCAGCGACACACTCGGCACGATTGCCCAACCGTATCGAATGCAGAAGGCGCCGCCCTTCGTGAAGATCTCCAGCGGTGAGAATCACAACTGCGCGATCACCGCCGACGGCAAGCTGTATTGTTGGGGCGAGAATCGGCACGGCGAGCTCGGACTCAGCCTCTTCAGCAAGTTTTCTCCGGTGGTGCAGGTTGCGCCGCAGCTCACGTGGTCGTTCGTGAGCGCAGGTGCGCACGACAGCTGCGGCATCACCAGCGAAGGAAAGCTTTACTGCTGGGGACTCGACAACGGCGGCGCGATCGGAGTCGAGGCTGCGGATGCGTGCGAGATGGACGGCGCGCCGGGGCAGTGCGCACTGCCGCTGCGGCAACCGGTTGATTCGCTGCGCTTCACGACGGTTGCCACGGGCGTGAATCACAGCTGCGCGATCACCACGAGCGGCGTACTGTATTACTGGGGCTCGAACGATCACGGACAGCTCGGCAGTGGTTTTCGCGAGCCCCTGAGCCCCGCGGCGGTGATCGGCGACGGTCGCTACACGGCGGTATCCGCGGGACGCGATTTCACCTGCGCGCTCGCGAAGGACGGCGTCGTGCAGTGCTGGGGCGCGGACGACAATGGCCAGCTCGCGGGCCGCGCCGCGGACGCAACGGTGCCAGCGCCCATCGCGGGCTCCACGAAGTTCGTCGCTCTCTCGTCGGGCACGTCGCACAGCTGCGCTCTGTCCGTGGACCACACCGTCTATTGTTGGGGATCCAACGACAACGGCCAGCTAGGCAGCGGCTCGCACAAGCGCAGCTTCGCGCCAGCGAGGCTCATGTTCGCTACGCGGGATCATCCTTAACCGGCAATGCGCCGGGAGCGTGCCGTGGAATTTCTGGATCGCCTGCAGGGCAGCTTCGATCAACTCGCGCTCTACATTCCGGCCCTGCTCGGCGCGCTCGTCATTCTCTTCGCCGGCTATCTGCTGGCGAAGCTCATCGAGAAGGCGTTCGATCGAGGGTTGAACAGGCTCGGCATGAACCGGTGGCTCAAGCGGGGCGGCGTGCTCGACGCCGTTGAGCGCACGGGGCGGCGGCGCTCGCCGTCGCGGCTTGTCGGAAACATCGCGTTCTGGTTCGTGATGTTCGTCGTGATCCTCGTCGCGGCGCACGCGCTCGGACTCTCCTCGCTCACCAATGTGTTCTCGGAGCTGGTGAGCTACATCCCGAGCGTGATCGCGGCGCTCGTGATCATCCTCGTAGGCATCGTGCTCGGCGAGTTCGTGGATGGACTGCTGATGGCGTCCGCCGGTAGCATTCCTGGCGGCCCGACGCTCGCGCGCGTCGGACGCGCGGGGGTCATCATACTCGCGATCTTCATGGCGTTGCAGGAGCTCGGCATTGCCACCGAGATCGTGACGACGGCATTTGCGATCATCTTCGGCGCGCTCGCTCTCGCGTTCGCGCTGTCGTTCGGGCTCGGCAACCGCGAGCTCGCGGGCGAGATCACCCGCCAGTGGTACGAGCGTTTGCGTGCGGAGCGCGAGGCGATCGCGTGGGAAAATACGAAGCGGGCGGCGCGCGAATCGAAGCACGTGGAGGAGACCGATGATACGCGCGGACGCGACGATGCGACACCGGGCTGAGCATCGAACCTAAGTTGTTGTAGCTAAATGAATTAAATGGCACAACCCGGGTTGCTGACA
>DATHJR010000512.1:0-10363 GCA_035286525.1 Gemmatimonadaceae bacterium
CACGCCGGTCCGTTCGTGGGCGCGACGAGCGCATCGAGCCTGTGCGCGGTCATGACGGCGTCGATCCCCTTGGCTCGCGTGTCGAGCCGCGTCTTCGCCAGGGCCTTCCGGTACTTCGCATCGGTGAGCGGGCCGCGCTTCTGTGCCCGCTCCAGAATCTCCTGCCCGAAGTAGGGCATCTCCTCGCTCTTGTGCGCGGCGTTGAAGGCGATGACATCGGCCAGCGTGCGCACCTTCGCACCAACACCGAGATCCGCGAGATATTCGTTGAGCCCCGCCTTGAACTCGTACAACAGCACCTCGAACTCGGCGTCGCCCACGGCGCCCATCTTTCCGATCTCCACCGGGTCGATGATCACCGCGCCCTGCGCGCGCATCAGATCGATCGCCTGCTGCGCGACCGAGTCGGCGGAGGGGCTGTAGCCGAAGTACTGCTCACGCGGCACGCCGATGCGCATGCCGCGGAGCGCACCCGCGTCGAGTCCAGCGGTGTAATTCGCGACCCGCTTCGCGCGCGCGACCGTCGTCGCCGAGTCGCGCGGATCGGCGCCGGCGATCGCGCTGAGCAGGATCGCCGCGTCGGTCACAGTACGCGCGATCGGCCCCGCGGTATCCTGGCTCCGCGAGATCGGGATGATCGTGCTGCGACTCACAAGTCCCACCGTGGGCTTGATCCCAACCAGCGAGCATGTCGCCGACGGACTCACGATCGACCCGTTGGTCTCCGAGCCGATCGCCGCCGCGCAGAAGCTCGCCGCGACGGCGGCCGCCGAGCCGGAGCTCGAGCCCGAAGGCGTGCGGTCCATCGCGTACGGATTGCGGCACTGACCTCCGCGCCCGCTCCATCCGCTCGACGCGTGCGTGCTGCGGAAGTTCGCCCACTCGCTGAGATTCGTCTTCCCGAGAATCACCGCGCCCGCGGCCCGCAGCTGCGCGGCGACGAAGGCATCGCGGGGCGGACGAGCGCCGACGAGCGCGAGCGAGCCGGCGGTCGTTTCCATCTTGTCGGCCGTCCCGACGTTGTCCTTCAGCAGAATCGGAATGCCGTGCAGCGGTCCTCGCGGCCCGGACTTCTTTCGCTCGGCGTCCATCGCATCCGCGATCGCCAGCGCGTCGGGGTTGAGCTCGAGCACCGCGTGCAGATCGCGATCCCTCTCGGCGATGCGCGCGCGATACCCCTCCACGAGCTGGCGCGAGGTCGTCGCGCCACTCTGCATCGCGTCCTGCAGCTGGCCTACCGTCTTCTCCTCCACCGGGCCGCCGTCCGCACGCTCCCTTGGTCGCGCCGTGTCCGACTGGCCGGGCAATGCCAGCTCCGGCATGCTGCCGCTGCCGATCAGCGCGCCTGCCGCAAGGGACGTCGCCACGAAGCTGCGACGCGACATGGATTGCGATTCATCGTTCGACATGGGATGTGGGTTCGGGACAGAGTTGCGCTGCGGAATCGCGGGGCCTCGCCTTTGCACGTGCACTTCGAATGCTGAAATGGATCGTCGCAGTCGTGTTGTCCATGGGCGTCTACGGCGTCGCGCTGCTCATGGCCATCGAAAACGTCATTCTCCCGCTTCCCTCCGAGCTGATCATGCCGCTCGCCGGATTCGCGGCATCGCGTGGCATAATGTCGCTCGCGGGAGTCATCATCGCCGGAACCACAGGATCCACCCTCGGCGCGCTTCCGTTGTACTATCTCGCCCGCATCGCCGGCGAGCAGAGGGTGAAGCACCTGGTCGCGACACATCGCCGCTGGCTGCTGATCCGCACGACAGATATCGACAAGTCCGGACGATGGTTCGAGAAGCACGGCAGCCTTGCGGTGATCATCGGCCAAATGGTCCCGGGCGTGCGCGGCATGATCTCACTCCCCGCCGGCTACGTGAAGATGAACGTCTTCGCCTTCCTCCTCTACAAGTTCATCGGCACCGCCGTGTGGTGCGGCCTGCTCGCCTACGCAGGGTACACGCTCGGCACGCGCTTCGACGATGTGCACAAGTACGTCGGGCCGGCCGGCGACGTCGTGTTCGCCGGCCTGCTCCTCTGGGGCGGTATGGTGGTGTGGAAACGCCGGAAAGGGAAGAAGCGCGGGGCAGAGGCGTAGCGTCAGGCGGTGAGCGACAGCTCCCTGCGGTCCTGCGCCGTGAGCTCGATACCTGCCGCGGCCACGTTCTCCTCGAGATGCGCCACGCGCGACGTGCCGGGAATCGGAAGCATTGCGGGCGAGTGTGCGAGGAGCGCCGCGATCGCAATCTGTCCGGTCGTCGCGCCGTGGCGCCGGGCGACGTTCGACAGCGCGGTGGTCGCGTCGCTGTTCGACTTGCCGAGCGGCGCCCACGGCAGGAACGGAATGCCGAGCCTCTCGCATTCCTCGAGCACGGACTGCGAGGTGCGATCGCCGAGGTTGAAGCGATTCTGCACCGAGACGACCTTCACGATCGAGAACGCCTCCTTGAGCTGCGCCACCGTGAAGTTGCTGACGCCGACGTGGCGAATCTTCCCCTCGCTCTGCATGATCGCCAGCTCTCCGATCGCGTCGGCCAGGGGAACCGTCGGATCCGCCGCGTTGTGCAGCTGGTAGACATCGATGCGCTCGAGCTTGAGCCGCTTCAGGCTCCCTTCGAGCGCCGCGCGCAGATGTTCCGGTTTCAGGTCCGGCTTCCACTTGTTGGGGCCCGTGCGAGCGTAGCCGCCCTTCGTGGCGATGACGAGGCCAGCCTTGTACGGCGACAGCGTCTCGCCGATGAGTCGCTCGGAAACCTCGGGGCCATACGAGTTCGCGGTGTCGATGAGATTGACGTCGAGCTCGAGTGCGCGCACGAGCACCCGCCTCGCCTCCGCGGGATTCTTGGGCTCACCCCAGATGCCCTCGCCCGTGATTCGCATGGCCCCAAAGCCGAGGCGATTCACGTTCAGATCGCCGAAGGAGACTGTGCCCGCGTTGGCGGCGCTGGGTAACTGCTGCGGCGTGGTCATTGCTCTTCTCCCATGTGGTCCACGAGAGCAAGACGGCTGGTATGCGGTACGTTCCCGCCAAAATGACGGGGGCAACAAAGCGAAACCAAACAGGCTCGTCGCGTGTATAGAGTGATGAAGACAAACAGGGGAGGATAACATGCCGCGTTACGAGTTTACTATCGGCAGCTCCGACGTACGGCGAAAGGGTGCCGTCGACAGCGACACGTTCAAGGACGCCCTGGACGTGATTGCGGCGCAGGCCGATGCCGAGGCCGGAGATCTGTTGGAGATCGGCGTCCGGGGATTTCCGCCGGCGAAGTTCCAGTATGTCTTTTCGTTGGACGAAGGCACCCAGGTGTGGCGCGCGGCCTACCAGCGCGCCGCCTGAGCGTCCCTCGGCGGCCGAGATCCTAGCCGGCCGCCGACAGGGGACGCGCGCGTATTCCCAGGCGCACGATCCGCTGCAGCAGCTCCGGGTATTCCACCCCGTCGTAGCGCGCGGCTGAGGCGAACTCCTCGCTCTCACAGATGTCCGGATTCGGATTCGCGTCCAGGAAATAGAGCTTGCCGCTCTCATCCAGCCGATAATCGATTCGCGCGTATCCCGAGAGCTCGAGCACACGATAGATCCGCTTGCTCATCCATCCGAGCTGCGCCACCAGCTCGTCGGGCAACCCCTCGGCCGCCCGAATACGAACGCCCCGCTTGGCCTGGTACTCGAGATTGTGCTTCACCTTGGCGGTTGCGATGAGCGGTTCGTTCGCCTCCTGGTCGTCGATGACGAGCTCCCACGCCGGAAAGGCCCGCAGCCGCGTGTTCCCGACGACACTGACGTAGAGCTCGCGCCCCGGAATGAACTGCTCGGCGATCGCATCGGTGCCAACACGCTCGTGGATGAACTCCACGCGCTCGCGAAGCTCGTCGTCATCGTTCACGAGCGAAGCGCGCGCGATCCCGATCGAGGCGTGCTCGGTGAGACTCTTCACGAAGAGCGGAAACGCGAGCTCCGCGGGGCGCCGCACCGTGCGGCCCACCGGAAATACCTCGAAGGCCGGCACGGGCACGTGATGATAGGCGAGCAGCTTCTTGGAGAGTGCCTTTCCGCGTGACAGTACGAGCCCGCGCGGATTGCAGCCGGTGTAGGGCACGCCGAGGAGCTCGAGATACGCCACGATGTTGTGATCGAAGGTGGCGTTCCACTGGAATTCCTCGAGCAGGTTGAACACCACATGCGGCTTGATGTCCGTCACCGCGTCGCGAATGGGCTGCAAGTCGTCCTGGACGCCGAGCGGCTGCACCTCGTGGCCGAGCTTGCGCAAGCCATTCACGACGTCGAACTCGGCGCGCCACGCGAGGGCTTCCTGATCCGTGTGGCCCTCGAGCGTGTCGGGCGGGATGTGATCGGGATGCGTGAGCGCGATCACGCGCAGCGGATTGCGGCGGCGGCGGGCGCGCTTCACAGTGTGAGCCATCCCGGCGGCGCGTTTTCGTGCGCTCGCTGGCGTGCGCGGTAGTGCTCGCCGAGCGTGAGCGGGGAATGCACGATGGCGTGCGGCCGCGCGCGCGAGGTGATGATCGGACGGACGCTTTGCAGCTCCTGCATCAGCGTCTCAATGTACGTAAGCTTTGCGAGCGCGACCGGCCACCTGGCGTAGCGCGTGCGCCAACGTGAACCTGGGCGCAGCCACACGGCGAACGTTTCCGCGAAATCCTCATCGGGATGACTCTGCGCGTACCAGCCGGGAATATGCCGAACGAATCGAGTGCTGCGGCGATGGGGCCGATATCGATCCGGGTAGGGCGTGCTCGACGCTCCGAAGAGGCGGCGCCACGGCGCGCGACGGTGCAGGCGATACGCGTGTTGAATCGCGTGGCCGGCCTCGTGGCGCATGATCGCCATGCACGACGCGGGCGCGCCGCCTTCCACAGAGTGCATCTGGGCACGCTCGAGTCGCATGAGCCGGGGATGGGCGAGGTAGAAAGGAATGGCGAATCCGGGAACGCCGCGCGGGGAGAACCACTCTTCGGCGAGCCACACGTGAGGTTGGACGCGCAACGATCGATCCGCCAGTTCGAGCAGCAGCAGCCGATGACATCGCGCCACCCACGCGCTCGGCCGGGCGAGATGCAACTCCCGGAAGCGCAGCGTGAGCAGGCGCTCATCGCTCCACCGGGACCATGTGGCAGGTTGGGTTCGCCGGCGGGTCATGCTCAAATTCAACGATCATGTCGCCGGCCGCGCAACAGGGAAGGGGGTAAGCCGTGATCGTGCTCGAGCTGTTGATCCTGCTGATTGCGGTCGCCGGCGCGCTCAGAATCCTCGCACAGAAGTGGGGCGTTCCTCCGCCCGTGCTGCTCGTGCTGGGCGGACTGCTCCTCGCGTTGGTCCCCGGGTTGCCGCAACCGAAGGCGGATCCGGAGCTGTTGTTCGTGATCTTCGTGCCGCCGCTTCTCTACTGGAGCGCGCTCACGATTTCGCTGCGGGAGATGCGCACCTTCCTCGGTCCGATTCTTCGTCTTGCGACGGGGCTCGTGATCGTGACGATGTGCGCGGTCGCGGCGATCGTGCACTTTTTCGCGCCCTCGGTTGGATGGCCCGAAGCATTCGTGCTCGGCGCGATCGTGTCGCCGCCCGATCCCGTTGCCGCCACCGCGGTGCTGCGACCGCTGGGAGCGCCGCGCGACGTCACGACGATTCTCGAGGGCGAGGGATTGATCAACGATGCGACCGCGCTCGTGGCCTACCGCCTCGCAGTAGCGGCCGTGGTCGCGGGGAGCTTCTCGATCTGGCACGCGGGCGCCCAATTCGCGCTCACGGGCATTGGCGGAGCGCTCATCGGACTGGCGGCGGGATGGCTCATCGCGTTCGTGCGCACGCACATGTCCCACGTCGTCGTCGTCGAGAACGCGCTGTCGCTGCTATCGCCGTTCATCGCGTATCTCCCTGCGGACGCGCTGCACACATCGGGGGTGCTCGCTGTCGTGACGATGGGCATGTATCTCGGGACCAAGGGGCCGCACGTGGTGACGCCGTCGACGCGGCTGCAGGCCGGAGCGATGTGGTCGATGGTCACCTTTCTCCTCGAAAGCCTGATTTTTATGCTCGTGGGACTCGAGCTTCCCCGCGTGATCGTCGCGCTGCGGGAGCATGCGTTGACGCAGCTCGTCGCGATCGTGCTCGCGACGACGCTCGCGTGCATGATCGTGCGCTTCGTGTGGGTGTTCATCTCGATCTACGTGGCCGGCGCCGACGGTCGCGCGAGGAGGCAGAGTGCGGCGACGCGGTGGAAGAAGCCGTTCTTCATTGCGTGGGCGGGGCTTCGCGGCGCGGACTCTCTCGTGATCGCGCTCGCGCTTCCACTCACCATCCACGGCGGCGCGCCATTTCCTTCGCGCGATCTGATCATCTTCGTCACGTTCGGCGTGATCTTCCTGACGCTCGTCGTGCAGGGGTTCAGTCTCGCGCCGCTGGTACGCCGCCTCGGACTCGAGGCGGATAAGAAGGAGGCGGAGGAGGAGCGACTGGTTCGTGTCGCGATGGCCGAGGCGGCACTCAACCGGCTGCGCGAGATCGCTCGCGATGAGAATGTGCCGACGGATGTCGTGGCCAAGATGCGACGCGAGTATCGGCATCGGCTGCGCATGGCGGAACGGACGCATTTGCGGCAGGAGCGCGACGGCTTCGACGCCGCGGCTTACCGCGCGCTGCGAAGGCGAATGCAGGCCGCCGAGCGCGCGGAGCTTCTGAGACTCGCCGAGGCTGGGAAGATCGGAGGCGACGTAATGAGTCACGTGCAGCGTCAGCAGGATCTGCGCGATCTGTTGCTGGCGTACGACGAGGAAGCGGGAAGCGATTCGCACGAGCATCTCGCGCCAGGCGACGATTTTACGTCGGAGCGGGAGGAGGAGGAGAGCGAGGCGGCGGAGTGAGTGCCGCGAGGCCCGGTGCAGCAAGACGCCGTGTCAGCATCGCCCAATTGGCTGATTCAGTGACTTCGTACGTCGATCACTCCGGGGCTGGCATCAACAATGTGTGATACGAAAAAAACGGACACAGGCGGACACTGACGGAGAACGGCTGATGGAGAACTGCTGATGGGAGACTGTCCGTTTGCGACCACCGCTCAAAGAGCGCACCGCCCGCTCGCTCGATGGGTCCATCGGCAGGCATGACTCATCTCGGGACTTCCTCATGAGTCCTTACTCCAAATCCCGTTCGCGACATTTTGTTGAGCGTGCTCTTGCTAGTGTACATATTCAGAGTGTGACCGTCGAACTGGATTCCGATACCGTTCGAGTACGTAGTCATGAAACCGGTATCACCAGCGCCGACTCAGCCGTCCTGACCCGAGGAGAAAAAAGCGCCAGGGATGAAAAAACTGATTGCGAGTCACCCCGTGCGCCCGATAGTTTTCGATAGCGTACGCACTGAAACCCGGCAGTGAGGCCAGAGGATGGCAGACGAGCTGAAGCCCCAATCGAAGTGGTATCAAACGGCACCGGGATATCTCACGGCGACGGCGGCGCTGGTTGGCTCGATCACCGCGGCGGTGACCGGATTGAGCCAGCTGGGCGTCTTCCATTCGAAACCCGATACCGCTACGCCTGCGCCCGCTGTTGCCGTAGCGAGCGGGGCCGCACCGACGTCTGCCCAGCGCGCCGCGCGTCGCAATGCGCCCGAAAATCGTGCGCCCGAACCCGCACCACGCACACCCTCGCGCGCCGCGTCTTCCTCCGCGCCGGCGGCCGCGCCCGGCCCGACGACCTCGCACGCCTCACCCGTGACCGCGCCGGCCGCCGCGGCTCCGGCACCGCCACCGCCCCCGCTCCCTGCGCCCGTCGCGAAGACCGGATCCATTGGCCCCGGCACCACGCTGGAGCTCGCGAGCGGATCGCGCGTGTGCAGCAATGGGAGCGCCGATGGCGACAAGTTCACCACCACAACGGTCGTGCCGGTGAGCGGGAGCAACGGCGTCTCGCTGCCCGTGGGAACGCAGGTGATTCTGAGCGTCGTCACGGCAAAGGCGCCCGTGTTCATCACGGCGAAGGGCGTTTCGATCGACGTCGGGGGGAAGACAGTGCCGATCAGCGGCACCGCTACGGCGAAGACGGAATTCAATGCAGCGCCGAGCGCGAAGGGGATTGGCATCGGGGCCTGTATCCCTCAGGGTGGCCGAGTCTCGCTGCGGCTCACGGACGGCGTCTCGGTCACCCAGCCGTAGCCTCGCGAGTCATGCTCCTCAGGCGTGCGCGAAGCATGCTCGTTCGCGTAACGAATTGTAGCTAAAAGACTTAGCAGCTCGGCGAGCGCCTCACTCCACAGCGCCGTCTTCCGCTTGCGCTCTGGATGCGTATGATCGTGCATCCCTTTTCAGCGGAGAGAGCCATGGCCCTCGTCGACCGCGTCAAGAACATCCTTCTGTCGCCGGGCACCGAATGGCGGGCGATCGATGCGGAGCCGGCCACCGTCAGCTCGCTCTACACCGGCTACATCGCACCCCTCGCCGCGATTCCAGCCATCTGCCAGGCGATCGGCATGTCGATGATCGGCACGAGCGTGGCGTTCGTCGGCAGCTACAAGACCCCGTTCGGCAGCGCGCTCGCGAGCGCCGTGGTGATGTACGTGTTCAGTCTCGCCACGGTCTATGTCATCGCGCTCATCGTCGATGCTCTCGCCCCGACGTTTGGCGGCACGAAGAACATGACGCAGGCGCTGAAGGTGGTCGCGTATTCGTTCACGGCTGCATGGGTGGGTGGCGTGTTCTCACTCATCCCTGTGCTCGGGATCATCACCCTGCTCTTCGTTCTCTACAGCCTGTATCTGCTCTTTCTCGGACTTCCCGTGCTCATGAAGGCGCCGGCCGACAAGGCGATTGGCTACACGGTGGTCGTCGTGATCTGCACCCTCGTCGTCAGCTGGGTGATCTTCTGGGTGGTGGGAATGCTCGGGCTCGGCTACGGCGCGGGCGCGATGGCTACTGGCACCACGCGGTAGACTCCCTGGCTGGGCCAACAAGTCCACATATCCCCGAGTCGGCCCGCGGCAGGGGCCGACTCGGGTCATTTCGTCCTACAAACAGGTTAGAAAGCCCTCGAAGAAGCGACGCCCTCGTGAAACGATGTGTCGATAGTCGCGTCTACAGGGCATGCAATCGAACGTAACGACCGCGCGCTCGATCCCTCAATTCCGTGCGTGGCTAGCCGATTGGGGCAACGCCCTGTCCGTACTCGTCGGGATCTACGCGCTCGCGTATCTCGCGCTGATGGGCACCGCGCCCGAATCCACCTGGGCCCACGTCTTTCGCGCGGTCGCGTTCATCCCCATGAACGCCGCTGCCGCACTACTCGCCTTTCGCGCGAGCCTGCGCCCCGACACCGACGCTAGGATCCGGAAAGCGCTCCGCTACCTCGGGATCGCGTTCACGAGTGTCATCCTCGGGAACGCCACGGCGTTCTACCTCAAGTTCATCGAGAACGGCAATCCGCTTTCCGCCTGGACGAACATTCTGTATTTCGGCATGTACGTGATGGGCCTTGCCGGGTGGCTGTCCTTTCCGCTGGCCCGTCGCGTCTCGAACGAGTATCGAAAGTTCCTGCTCGACGCGATCACGGTTGTCGTCGCGGGTGGACTCGCCATCTGGTATCTCGTCATCATCCCGACGCGCACGTACGAGCTCGATGGGATGTGGGGAACGTTCTTCGGCCTCGCGTATCCGATCGCCTCGATGCTCCTGCTGCTCGGCGTGGTCACCGTGTTTCTCCGGCGACCGGCGCAGCAGGATCCGGGCGCCTCGACGCTGCTCCTTGCCGGATTCCTGCTCTACATCCTCTCCGATCTCGCGAACGATCTGACGATCCTGCAGGAAGGCTGGGGGAAAGTCAGCTGGACCGACGCCACGTACGCGTGCGCATACCTCGTCATCATCAGTGCGTTCGCGCGGTACCACTGGAAGCCCCCGGTCGTTTCCGAGAGAGAGGACGCCAAAGCGCGCTCGCAGCCATTCACCTACCTGCCCTACATGGGAGTCGTGCTGAGCTATGCTCTGCTCAGCGTCGTCGCCGTGCAGCGCTGGCCGGAGCCGATGAGCGTGCTGGCGGTGGGAGGCATTCTGATCACGGCGCTCGTCGTCGTGCGGCAGATCGACGCGGTGCGAGAGAACGTACGCCTGCTGTCCGAGCAGTCGAAGCGCGAGAACGAGGAGCGGTTCGAGGCGCTGGTGCGGCATTCATCCGACGTGATCACGATCGTCGATCCCGACACCGTCGTGCGATACGTCAGCCCCACGATCGCCGAGATCTTCGGCCACCTGCCGGAGGAGCTCGAGGGGAAGCGGCTCGCCGAGCTGGTGCACCCGGACGATGTCCCGCGCACGCTCAGCTTCTTCATGTCGGTACTGCCCCGTGGTGCGGTCAT
>DATHJR010000513.1:0-6863 GCA_035286525.1 Gemmatimonadaceae bacterium
CTTCGAGATCCCGATGCGCCAGGGTGGGTTCGTAGACAGTCGTCCAGCTGAGCAACGGGCGCACGACACCGGGGAAGGGTCCGGCATAGGCACCGCGCACGCTGTCGCCATCGAGCGAGTCGATGACCTGGAACGCCACCGCGTCATTTTCCGAGAAGTGAATCGTAACGGGGTCCATGGTGCTCACGACCGCGCGCACGACAACCGATCCTTCCGCGAGGTAGTTGCCAGGAATCAGGACCGTGCTGACATATCGCCCAATCGGCCGCCTACGGCTCCCCGAGTCAGCATGCTGATCGTTCACGATGAACACGCATACCCCCTCCTCATTGAACAGATGGAAGTTCGGCACCAGCGAGTGCCCCCCTTCGAGCACATCGAATGTCATCTCGATGCGCACTGGCTTCCTGATATCCATCGCCTCTGAGATCTCGCCCTCCTCCGTTCGCACACACACCCCGCGCAGCCGCGCGATCTCATTCCCCGGCGCGCTCTCCGGATCGTCCCACTCCCGATGCGCCGTGGTCCCCAGCCCCGATCGCAGATAGCTCCCCACGACCTCGTGCGACGGCCCATCAGCGAGCACCAGGCCCCTCTCCAGCAGAATCGTTCGCTCGCACAGCCGCGTCACCGCCATCATGTTGTGCGACACGAATACCACCGTCCGGCCGTGCTTTCCCACATCCTCCATCTTCGCCAGACACTTCTTCTGAAACGAGGCATCTCCCACCGCCAACACCTCGTCGACAACCAGAATCTCCGTCTCGAGATGCGCAGCCACCGCGAACGCCAGCCGCAGATACATCCCGCTCGAATACCGCTTCACCGGCGTGTCGATGAATTGCGACACTCCCGAGAACTCGACGATCTCATCGAAGCGCGCCGCTATCTCCTGCCTTCGCATGCCGAGAATCGCGCCATTCAGGAAGATGTTGTCGCGGCCGCTCAGCTCCTGATGAAAACCAGTGCCCACCTCGAGCAGCGAGCCGAGCCTGCCATGCACCTCGGCGCGCCCGGACGTCGGCTCCGTGATGCGCGAGAGAATCTTGAGCAGCGTGCTCTTCCCCGCACCGTTCCTGCCTATCAGGCCAACGAGCTCCCCCTGCCGAATGTCGAACGACACTCCTCGCAACGCGAGAAACTCCTCACCTTCGCGGGCAACCTGCTTCGCCTCGCTCGACCGCATCATCCGCCGCACACCTCGTACGGGCGCGCTCGCCGCGTGCGCGATTGCCGCTCGCAGCGACTCGTGACGACGCACGGGGCCGCCGATTCTGTATCGCTTCGTGAGGTCGCGCGCACCGATCGCCAGCGGTCTCACGCGACGTCCGCGAAGAGGTGTTCTGTTCGCCGAAAGTACATCGTACCGCTGAGAAAGAGCACGAGCCCTACTATGGTAGACACCCCGAGCGTTCCCCACGGTATGTCACCGGTTCTCAGAAGCACCGCCCGGAACGTCTGAATGACTCCCGCCATCGGATTGAGCGAGTACAGCGTGCGATACCGCGCCGGAACGAGCGACAAGGGATAGACCACCGGTGAGATGTACATCCAGATCTGGACGATGAACGGGACGATCTGCCGCACGTCGCGGTACTGGATGTAGACGGCGGCGAGCCAGCAGCCAACTCCGGTCGCCGTCAGGATCATCAGCAGCAGCAGCGCCGGGATCATCGGTATCGCCATCCACGACGGCGTCAGGTGGTACCAGATCATCATGATCGCGAGCACGACGCACGACACCGCGAAGTTCACGAGCCCCGACAGGATCGAGACGATCGGTATGATGAGCCGCGGAAAGTAAACTTTCGTGATCAGGTTGCTGCTGTTCACCAGCGATGCGCTCGCCGCCGAAAACGCGCTGGAAAAGTACATCCACGGAATCAGCGCGGCGAGCGTGAACACCGAATAGGGAACCCCATCGGATGGAATCTTCGCCAGCCTTCCGAACACGAGCGTGAAGATCAGCATCGTCAAGAGCGGCTGCACCACCGCCCACGCGGCGCCGAGCACGGTCTGCGCGTACTGCACCTTGATGTCGCGCCACACCAGGAACAGCAGCAGCTCCCGGTTTGCCCACAGCTCGCGCACGTTGATCCGCGGCCACTTGGGCGCAGGCTCGATCACGATCGTGGGCAGCGGGCCGTCGGGCGCAAGCTCCCCGACGACCGGTTCGGTCATCAATTGCATTAGCTCTGGTTCGTGTTTGTGAGCTGCGAACCGCTCGATACTACCGCTCGAGCGCCACCGGAGACGACTCGGGCGTCGGCGTGTCCGCTCCATACATCTCGCTTTCCGCCACGCCGTCAGAAGACGCCGGCTCCCGCGACAGCGCCGGCAGCGACGCCACGTCGCCCACCCTCATCTCGGTGAGCAGCCAATTCCACCGCGCCCGAAAACGAGCCACGGAAAAGGTCGACAGCTCTCGCGGAATCGAATGCGTCGGCGCCTTCAGCAACTCCACCACCGCCGCCTTGAGCTCCCCCGGGCGGTCCGGATTCACCACGCGTCCAAAGTGCCGGTTCAACACCACCTCGCAGCTCGCGTCGAGCGAGCTCGCGACGATCTGCAGCCCGCACGCTAGCGCCTCGAGATACACGATGCCGAATCCCTCGCCGCGCCCCGGCATCACGAACAAATCGGCGAGTCGGTAGTGATCCGCCTTCTCCCTCTCGGACACGAAACCCGCGAACACGACGCGCTCACTCACACGGAGCTCCGCTGCCCTGCGCTCGAGCCGCTCGCGATCCGTTCCGTCACCGACGACGAGATACGACACGTTCGGAACATCGCGCGCGATGTCCGTCAGCGATTCCATCACCTCGTCGATCCCCTTCGCGCGCTCCACGCCCGCCAACCGCGCCACGGTGAGGAGCACCGTGCGCCCGTGCAGTCCGTACCTCTCCAGCAGATCATCGCGCTTTCGTCCGAGCCCGAACTTCCCCGCATCCACGCAGCAGGGAATCACGTGCACCCGCGCGGCATCCACCCCTGACCACTCGAGAAACCTGCGCTTCGTGTGCTCGCTGATCGCGACCACGGCATCCGCCCGCTTCACGAGCCGCGCCGCCAGCCGGTTCCTTGGCGGCGTCCACGCCTCGATGCCGTACAGCACGAGAAGAAGTGGAATGCGCTGCGCCGCGGCTGCGGCCGCCGCGATCGGCATGAGATTGATGTGGCTGCAGATCACGACATCGAAGCGCTCGCGCACCACCGCACGCACCGACTCGCGAACGTAGCGCATTCTGCCACCAGCGCTCTCCACACGAAATGTCAGATGTTCTGGGATTCGCTCGGGACGGTCGAAGAGAATGCGAGGCAGCGCGACCACGCGGCCGGACGCAGCGTCGCTACTCAACGACGTGAGAAGATCGCGATTGAACTGCGCGATTCCCCCCCTTCCTCCGAACGCGTCCGTTAGAAACACCAGGGCTCGTGCCATCTCGCGTCCGTTAGAGACTCCGGTGATCCTGCCTTCTCGCGTCCGCTCGAACACGTATCGTGCCCAGCCACGCAGCCCTCGGCCGTGGTATCCCGCCCGATTCTCATTCATCATCCACTGCCGCATCGGCACCGTGAAGCCCGTCTTCTTTCGCTCCACCACCGCCTTGGGCAACCGCGCCAGTGGCGTGGCCGCAAGCGCGCGCTTCCCACTATACGGCGACATGAGCCCCAACGTCGCCACCTCTCGCCACAGCGTCCAATCGACGAGCGGCGTACGCACCTCGATCGAATGGGTCATCGAGGCCCAGTCGGTGTCGCGCAGAAGCTGGTTGCGCAGATACCACGCGCTCTCCAGAACTCCTACCTTCACCGCGGGACGGCAGCCCGTCAAGGTGGAACGAACGACTTCGCGCATTATGACACTCTCATGCAACGATGCTTCTTCCGGCTCGTTCAAAAGTCGTTGCACTTCCCACGGCAAAAAGACCGCGCGCCGCAACAGATATGCACCCGCGTAGTCGCCGCCGTACTCGAGCAGGCTCGCGTACTTCGTCGAGGATTTGTGCCCAAGCAGGGGTGCGATCGCGCGCCGCACCGGACGTCCTAGAATGCGGCGTCCGGGTACGCGACTCACGAGCCGCACCATTCGCGGAATGTCGAGATAGTCGGTGTAGCCCGCGAACAGCTCATCCCCGCCAAGTCCCGAGAGCACGACCTTCAGCCCCGCCTCCTTCGCCGCCCTCGACACGAAATAGCTGTTCACGCCATCGATGGTCGGCTGGTCCATTCGCTCCATCAGATCCTCGAGCGCCTCGCGAAAATGCGCGCGCGTGACCCAGATCGTCCGATGGTCCGTGCCAAGCTGCTTCGCCACCGCCTCGGCCACCGGCGTCTCATCGTGCGCCGTTCCGCGGTACTCCGCGAAGCCGAGCGTTACGGTGCGCAGCCGTCCCCCCGCCTCGCTCGCCAGCGCGGCAAGCGTTGTCGAATCGACACCGGCCGAGAGGAAGACGCCGACATCCACATCGGCAACGAGATGGTGGCGCACGGTGTCGAGCATCGCCGCGCGCAGCCGGTCCGCGCGCTCGCGCGCATCCATCTGCACGCTTTCCGCGCTCGCCGTCGCCAGCATCGCGGCGAGATCGGCGTAGACGCGCGGCGACTGCATCCCCTCGCGCGTCACCCACATCGTGCTGCCCGCGCTCAGCGAGCGGATGCCCCGAAACATCGTATAGGGCTCGGGAACGTGCCCCCACACGAGAAAGCCCGCTTGCCCCACGGGATCGGGTGTCGTGTTTATGGACCCGCCCGAGAGCAGCGCCTTCACCTCGCTCGCGACGCGGATGCTGCGCCCATCATCGGCGTAGTAGAGCGGCTTGATTCCGAAGTGGTCGCGCGCGAGGAACAGCGCCTTCTTTCTCTCGTCCCAGAGCGCGAAGGCGAACATCCCGCGCAGGTCGCCGACCATCGCCTCGCCCTTCTCCGCGTAGAGATGCAGCAGCACCTCGGTGTCCGTCTGGCTCTGAAAGCGATATCCCTTCTGGACGAGCGACGCGCGCAGCTCCTGGTAATTGTAGATCTCGCCGTTGAACGAGATCACCAGCGTTCCGTCAGCGGTGGACATCGGCTGCGCGCCCGCATCGCTCAGATCGATGACCGCGAGCCGGCGATGCACGAGCGACACGCGGCCATCCGCGCTGTGCCACTCTCCGCTGCCATCGGGACCGCGACAGCGCATCCACTCGGAGGCGGCGCGCAGCGCTTCATCACCGTTCGCACCACCGCGTGCGTCGTAGGAGTAGAACGCCCCGATGCCGCACACTGCCCGCTATCCCCCGCTTACGGTGGAGAGTCGACTCGTCCAGCGCTCGACATTCTGCTCGTAGATCTCCTGCAGGATCCCCTCCACCGAATACTCGAGCCTCCACCCAGGATAGTGCGACTCGAACCGCGTCAGGTCGGAGATCCACCAGATGTGATCCCCCACGCGGTTGGTCTCGGAGTACTTGTGCTCGAGCTCGCGCCCGGCGATCTGCTCGCACAACTCGATGGCCTCGACTATCGAGCAGTTGCTGAACCGCCCTCCTCCCATGTTGTAGACCTCCGCACTCCTCGGCGCGCGGAAGAACTCCGAGAAGCAGGCGATCAGGTCGGCACTATGGATGTTGTCGCGCACCTGCTTTCCGCCGTAGCCGTAGATCGTGTACGGCGTGCCGATGACGGTGCACCGCATGAGATACGCGAGAAAGCCGTGAAGCTGCGTTCCCGAATGTCCGGGACCGGTGAGGCAGCCGCCGCGGAACACCGCCGTGTGCATTCCGAAGTAGCGGCCGTACTCCTGGACCATCACGTCCGCCGCGACCTTCGATGCGCCGAACACGCTGTGCAGCGTGTTGTCGATGGACATGTCCTCGCGGATGCCGTTCACGTACGTGTGCTCAGGATCGATCTCCCATCGCTTCTCGAGCTCGATGAGCGGCAGGCGATTGGGCGTGTCGCCATACACCTTGTTCGTCGAGGTGAAGATGAACGGCACCTCCAGCGCGTGCTTGCGCGTCGCCTCCAGCATCACGAGCGTGCCGTTCGCGTTCACCGTGAAGTCCATGATCGGGTCGCTCGCCGCCCAGTCGTGGGATGGCTGCGCCGCGGCGTGCACCACGAGCGCGAGGTCGCCTCCATACTTCGCGAAGATCCCGTTGATCGCATCCGCATCGCGAATGTCCGCGTTCACGTGCGTGTAGCGCGGGCCGAGCTGCTTCTCCAGCTCCTGCCGCTTCCACGCCGTTGATGCCTCGTCCCCGAAGAACACCTTGCGCATGTCGTTGTCGATGCCGACGACATCCATCCCGAGCCCGGCGAAGTGCGCCGCCGCCTCCGAACCAATGAGCCCGGCCGAGCCGCTGATGATCGCAACAGTCATGCTGTGCTCCGGCGGCTTGCCCAATGGCTCACGACAATCGACTCGATCGCCCGGCAGTTCGCATCGCGGCCGAAATTCTCGAGCACGTGTGCGCGGCCGTGCGCGCCGATCCGCTCCGCCTCCGCCGGATCGTCGCACCACGCGACAAGTTGCTGTGCGATGCGCCCCGCCGCGCCCGGAATCGCGGGGTCGATCACCGCGCCGCCCTCCGCTTCGCGAATCGTGTCGGCGCTCTCGCACCGCTCCGGTCCCACGAACAGCACCGGACGCGCGGTCGCCATCGACACGTAGCACTTGGCCGGAATCGCAATCCCGACAAAGAGCGCGCCCAGCGTCACCACGTGCACATCAGCAAGTCCATACAAGGAATCGGTCCGCTCCCGGGGAAAGTAGTCACGATACGTGAAGTTCCGAATCCCGTGCTCGGCCGCGTACGCCTCGATCCTCGCGCGCTGCGGCCCATCGCCAACGAACAGGAAGTAAATTCGTGCGTGATTCT
>DATHJR010000514.1:0-3949 GCA_035286525.1 Gemmatimonadaceae bacterium
GGGATCGGGAGATGGCGCGCTGACGGCCGCGGTTGCGGTGGGGATCGTGTGCTCGCTTCTGCTCGTCGCGAACGTCTGGCCGCGTGCGATGACGGCGATCTGTACGCTCGTCTTTCTGTCGTTCATCGCGACGCTGCAGGATTTTGCGTCGTACCAGTCCGACGGAATGCTGCTCGAGGCCGGATTCATCTCCATCTGGTTCGCGCCGAGCGGCTTCCGTCCCGGACTCGGCGCGCTCGACCCGCCATCGCGATTCAGCTTGTTCATGCTGCGCTGGGAGTGGTTCCGGATTTATTTCGAATCCGGGCTGGTGAAGCTCATGAGCGGCGATGTGCACTGGCGAAATTTCACGGCGATGGACGACTACTATCAGAACGGACCGCTGCCGGCGTGGCCCGGCTGGTACGTGCAGCATCTGCCGCACTGGTATCACGCGGGAACGGTGGCGTTGACGCTGGCGGTGGAGCTGTTCGTCGTGTGGGCTGTGTTCATGCCGCGAAGGTTTCGCATCGCGTGTTGTGCGGTGGTGACGGCGTTGCAGACGGGCATCATCGCCACGGCGAACTACGCGTTCCTGAATTACCTCGTGCTGATGCTGGGCGTGCTGCTGCTCGATGATCGCGCGGTGGCGTGGATCGTAGCATTCGCGGAAAGACTCCTGCGGCGCGCGACGCCCGATGCCGCGGCACCGGATGGTGCCCCCGCAGCTCCGCCTCGAGGAGCTCCGCGCGTGATCGTCGAGTCGGTCGCTCTTGCCTGGATTTTCTACGCGACGCTGTGGGCGTTCGTGGCCCCAGGATCGGGAAGCGTGCTGTCGCTGCCCGAGCGCGTGCTCACACCCTTCCGCATCGCCAACGCGTACGGACTGTTCGCGGTAATGACTGTTGCGCGCTACGAGATCGAGTTTCAGGGGAGCAACGACGACGGCCGCACGTGGATCGCGTATCCGTTCCGCTACAAGCCGCAGGATCCCATGGAGCGACCGGGCATCTATGCGCCGTATCAGCCTCGCTTCGAGTGGAATCTCTGGTTCGCGTCGCTCGAGCCGTGGAGCGCGTCGCCGTGGGTGGTTTCAGCGCAGGCGCGATTGGCTCAGGGGAGCGACGAAGTGCTCTCGCTCTTCCGCAAGGATCCGTTTGCTGGGCATCCGCCGGCGATGGTGCGGACGGTGAAGTGGCAGTACTGGTTCACCGACGCGGCAACCAAGCGAGCCACCGGCGCGTGGTGGAGGCGGGAGGAATTAGGCGTGTTTGCAGGAACTGTGTCGAGAGATGCGACAGGGAATGTGGCGTTCACGCCGGCGACGACTCAGTAGCGACTATCCGCGGATTCGCGGATTCTCGGATTGCACGCTCATTGCTGCCGCTGACTGCGCGGAGCTGCGACGTTGTAGTCGATGGCATCGAGGTCGAAACGCAGGTAGGAGTAGTCGCCGACCGGCGCGTGCCAGATTCCCTCGCCCCGCGACATGAGCCGGCGCGACCCGAACTCGCGATATTCGCGCAGCGGTGTCGACCAGCGCATTTTGGTGAACGATTTTCCGTCAGCCGACGTGGTCCCGCGTCCGTCTGCGACGAAGTTTGTGAGCTCTCCCCGATCGTTGAACGACAGGACCGCGCGGATGGTGTGGCTCAGATTCGTAAACGACGCACCGACGTTCTCAGGATCGATCGCCTGCCACTGAATTCTGGGGTCGATGAGCGCGCCCGGCGCAAACACGCACAGGTCGTTGAACAGCGTCACCGTCTCCGCTTCGTCCATCTCCGGGCCTTTCGCGTCGACTATCGTGACGACGGACGCGACCTTTACGCGCATCGTCGCAGACGGTCCGACGAATCGATGAAATGCCTGGAACGGGATGCCGAACATCGACGCGTTCATGAGGAACAGGCGCGACGTCTCGTCGTAGAAGTTGTACTGCTCGCCGGTGAAGGACATCCATCGCGCGTCCGGCCCGCTTCGGATTTCTCCGTGAAAGCGCGCACGAAAGTTCTGCACTCGAGACTGTCCCACCGCACCGCTGAGACGAAGGTACCGCTGCACCACCGCTGGGAGCCGTGCGAGGTCTGCCTCTAAGAGTGGCGGTGTTGCAACGACTCGACTGAGGCCCTGCGCAACCTCGCGATCGTACTCCGCGCGAAGGCTCCAGGATCCTCGCGAGAGGAAGCCCATCGTGACGCCCCGCGCGCAGTGCGAGTTAGCCCGTATAACGGTGCACGTGAAATCTCTCCACGTACACGAACAGTCCAAAGAGCGCCTGAACAGCACCGAACACCAGCAGCGAGACGTCGTAACGGCCTCTCCAGAAGCGCGAACCCAGGGCGAAGATGATCGCACCCGTTATCAGTGCGATCAACAGGAAGCCGGCGATGTGATCCCGGAATGCGATATGGGTGCCGCCGAGCGCGCGCGCCGCGAACAGATGTCCGAGCAGGCCGAGGAGGGTGAGAATCACGCCGAGGAGCGTCCACTGGCGGCGAACTGATTCAGGTGCATCGGGCTTGAGTGGCATTACCATCGAACCTCCGTTGTGTGAGCCTGGCGTACGGTCGCGATTCGCAGAGCACTGCCTGCTACTCGAGGTTCTCCTGAATGAACGTCGGACTCATGTGCAGATCCACCTGCACGAGCGGCTCGGGGCCGATGCACTTGAAGCTGTGCACCTCGCCGGCCTTGATGACCAGGATGTCGCCCGCACCCGCCTCGAAGTCCGCGCCGTTCACGTTCCAACGGCCTCGGCCCTCGCGGATGAATTGAATCTCGTCGTACGGATGACGATGCGGCCCCGGTCCGCGTCCGGGAAGGCCGTGAAACAGAAACACGGAGACGCCCACGTCGCCGTGGTCGGCCCCGACGAAATGGTGCGAGCTGCCTAGAAATGGCAGATCCTCCTGGCGGGTGCGATGCATTGATCGTTGGGCGTGGATGGTGAATGTGGTATCCGCAAGGATGACATCGCAGGCGGCGAGGGCGCGAATCTATCTCAACTGCTCGGACACCGCATCGAAGAAGGTCCAGTCGTCGATGACCGCGCCGCCCGTGGGCTGCGTCTGCGCGCCCCAGACGACGATCACGACGTGCGCGGCCGGGTTGATATAGATGTGCTGGCCGAAGATGCCGTTCGCTTCGAACGCGCCATCGCGGCGATCCGCGGGCGAAGTGCCCGGCCACCAAAAGTAGCCGTAGGGCAGCGTCGCTCCGCTGCGCGATGTCTTCGACGTGGTCGCGTCGTGAATCCATCCCTTCGGAAGAATCCGTTCGCCGTGTGCGACGCCGCCATCGAGAATGAACTGTCCGAAGCGGCCGTAGTCGCGGAGCGTCGCACTGAAGCCGCTTCCGCCAATCTCGTGGCCGTTGGGAGCGTCGAGCCACCATCGTGCATCCGCCTCCATCGCGTAGCGGCTCCAGATGCGATCCGCGAGGTAGTCGGCGAGCGGGCGACCTGTCGCGTTGTGAACGATCTCTCCCGCAACCTGGGTCTCGCCGGTGCTGTAGTTGTTGACGTAGCCGGGCCTCGCTGCACGCAGAAGCGAGGCCATGAGCTTCATCGCGGAGCCGGGTTGTTGCGAGATCTGCGCCTCGAGGAGATGCCGGCGGTCGGAAGACGAGTCGGTGTAGGTCTCGTTCCAGCGGACGCCGGAGGACATCATGAGGATGTCGCGCACCGAGACGTCGTCGTACGCGCTCCCGGCGAGCGATGTCACGTATCGCGTGACCGGGTCCGACAGCGACGCGATGCGACTCTGTGCGAGCGCGGCGCCGACGAGCGTGGAGGTGATCGACTTCGCGACGGACATCGACATCCAGCGCGTGCGCTCGGAATTGCCGTAGCGATATCGTTCGAGAGCAATGCGGCCATGGGTCAAGACGAGAATGCCGGCGACGCGATTGAGTTCGAGGTATTGCTCGAGGTCGTAGCTCCGACCGGCATCGCGGAAGTGCACGGCGC
>DATHJR010000515.1:0-7110 GCA_035286525.1 Gemmatimonadaceae bacterium
CAAGGGCGAGGTGTTCTTCCAGCAGAAGCCGCCCGAGCACGCGCCACCGGTCGTTCGCACCGAGACCGTCGTCAACGACGATGGGGTGAAGGCCGAGCGAATCGTCGGTGGCGATCTCGCGACGCTGCTCTACACGGTGCAGATCGGCTGCATCTCCGTCGACCCCTGGCATTCGCGCATCGGATCGCTCGACGCGATGGACTACACGATTCTCGATCTCGACCCGGGGCCGCGCGCGACGTTCGAGCGGGTGGTCGGCGTCGCGCGCTGGGTGAAGGAGGAGCTCGACTCACACGGACTGCGCGCGGCCCTCAAGACTTCCGGCTCCCGCGGACTTCACATCGTCATCCCGCTCCCGCCTCGCACGCCGTACGAGGCGGGGCTGCTGCTCGCCCAGCTGATCGCCACGCGCGTCGCCGAGGGGCATCCGCGCGAGGCGACGGTCCAGCGCTCGGTAAAGGCGCGTCCCCCGACGGCCATTTACGTGGACTACTTGCAGAACGTGAAGGGAAAAAGCGTCGCGAGCGCCTACTGTGTTCGCGCGCGCGCGGGCGCGACCGTCTCCACCCCGCTCCAGTGGAAGGAGCTCAACGACTCGCTGGACCCTCGGGAGCTGACCATCGAGACGGTTCCAGCAAGAATCGTAAAGCTAGGCGACATATGGACTTCCGCTCTCAAGGCGAAGAATTCGGCCGCCGCCGTACGGGCGGCCGCTGACCGATAGAAAAATGAATCGTCCTTTTCTTGGATGGTTCTCATTTGGAGCCGCCGCATTGTTGCGGTCGGAGCGCTTGCGCTCATGGTTACCCCAGTGCTGGAAGCGCAGAAGGCGACGCGCTCCCCGCCCTCGGTGCGCGTTGCGGGGGTCGTAGACGGAAACACCGTCGTCGAGACCGCCCGGCACTATCTCGGCGTGCGCTACGTGCTGGGTGGCACCACGCCCAAGGCGTTTGACTGTTCGGGCTTCATCCGCTACGTATTTGCGCTCCACGGTCTCACGTTGCCACGCACGGCACACGAGCAGGCCGCCTACGGCATCGCACCAAACGAGAGGGAGCTCGAGCCGGGCGACCTGCTCTTTTTCTACGGCGGCCAGGGCGCGCAGCACATCGCGATGTACATTGGCGGCGACTCGATCATTCACGCCTCGAGCGGTGGGCATCGCGTCATGCTCGCCCGGCTCTCAGGTTCCGGAGCGCACAGAACATGGTTCGGTCAACGTCTGATCGCGGTTCGACGTGTACTACCAGCGATCGGAACCTTTGATCTGCCCGCATCGTTGGCAATTCCCGACCCCTTCGGCGGCAGCTCAGCCGAAGACATGGCGTTCGCTCCCTCTGCTCCGTTGATATTCTGATGGCTAGCGACGCGAACGAAGGCGACGCCGAGGGCGAAGAGACCAAGATGGACGACCACGTGCTGCTCTACAGCCGCGGGTTGCCCGGCGGCGGCATCGTGACCATCGAGGCCGTGTCGAAGGAGACGCCGGAGGTCATCGCGCGCGTCTCGGTCGAGCGTCGCATCGATCCTCAGCGCCGCGACGGCCACGAGCCGCCCGTGATCGCGGAGGCGCAGGCGCCAACGCAGTCCACGGCGTTCAAGGAGCTCTACCAGATCGCCTCGGACAATGTCGCCGTTGCCCGCGGGCTCATTCAGTGGCAGGCCCGCCGCCGCGACGATCCCGAGCCGTAGCGCGTCCGCGAGCGCATGCGAGCACGAGGAAACGAGAAGGCTCCCGGCGCAGCGCCGGGAGCCTTCTCCGTTTGACCCCCTCGTGCACGATCCTCAGGCTC
Source organism: Gemmatimonadaceae bacterium (assembly GCA_035286525.1). Classification (GTDB taxonomy): domain Bacteria; phylum Gemmatimonadota; class Gemmatimonadetes; order Gemmatimonadales; family Gemmatimonadaceae; genus FEN-1250. The sequence goes on from DATHJR010000515.1 coordinate 1,794, forward strand.
TAGTGCGATGTGGCGATCGACAGTCCCGCACCGCCGATGTCGCGGCGAGTGCGCGCAGCACTTCGTCATCCACCGAATGAAGCGCCCGGGCTCGCACCGTCGCGACCCGCGCTGGACGGTCGGGATACGTCAGCGACTCGAGCCGCACGAGGAGCCGCGCGGATCCGAATCCGGTGACCGTGTCCTCCGACAGCAGACGAGCGACGACTGTAGCTTGCCAGCGAGTGCCGTCATCGAGTGTGACGACGCGAGCCGCTTCCATGGGCTCGGCCGGAGGGAACTCCGGCGCGCCGGCATCCGCTCCGTCGCGCCCCGCGCTGCGAAGAGAAGAGTTCCGGCGAAAGTTGCGGACAGCGCCCACGGCGGCTCCTGTTGTTCCTTAGGCACATCTTGCAACTATAAAATAATCATTTGCAAGACATGGGCCTCCCATGGGCGGTCAAGATCGGGTCACGGCTATGCGACGATCAGTTTCCGAATCGAACCCCTCGCCGGCCGCCGCGCCGCTTCTTCGGCGCATATCGAAATAATTGCGCCGGACGGCCGCGCCCTTCGCTCCGCCACTCATCCGTGGGCTCCACGAGCCACGCCGCGTGCAGCGAGCGGCGAAAGCTCGCCTTGTGCAGGCGGCGGCCGAGCAGGAGCTCGTAGATCTCCTGCAGCTGCGTGAGGGTGAAGGTTGGAGGAAGCAAATGGAACGCGATTGGCCCGTGATCGAGCCGCATCCGAAGCGACGTGAGCACCGCCTCCAGCATTCCCCGCTGCCTTGGTGGCAGTGATGGCAGATCGTCCGTCGCGAACCAGGTCGCATCGCCCTCGAAGCCCGCGCCGGTGTCGCCATCTACGAGCGCCAGAAAGGCCACCGAAAGCTCCGATCCCGAGGGGTGGCGGCGTCCGTCGCCGAAGGCCCGGATCTGCTCGATCAGTGCCGGCGTCGTGTCGAGCGTCTTCCGGGCGAGCTTGGCCGCCTCGTCGTCGAGCGTCTCATCCGGGCGCAGCGAGCGCCACGGAAGCTGCCACTTCTCCCTCGACTGCGCCGGCCCGCGCACGAGCAACACCATGAGCCGTCGGCCGCTCGGCGCGAGAATCACGACGTCCACCGAGGGGGCAACGCGGCGGGCCGGGGAGCGGGAGGAGGAAGCGCGAGCTGGCATTCAGTGATTTAGTCGCGGGTTGCGACTAATGTCAAGGCCCCGGAATCGTGATCGGAAGTTTGCCCGTCATCGGGATCGTGCCGAGCAGCGCGCGCGCGGCCGCGCCCTGCTACACCGGAAATCCGCCCCATGCAACGACGTACGCACCCACGTCGGGAATCTGCTGCAGGAAATATGGGTTCCCGAACGCGATCACGATCGGATGCTCCTTTCGCCTGCCGAGCTCCTCGATGAATTCGACGAACGAGCGCGGGACATCGACGGTCGTCACGGTCGAGCTGTGCGCCACGTACGAGCTCACCAGGATGACGTCAGCCGAGTCCGCGATCGCGAACAGGTGAAAGAAGTCCGGCCGGTCGTTATCCGCATCCACGTATTCCGGACGAAGCGCCGGAAAGGCCTTCCGCAGCTCCGCATCGAAGGTGACGCCGGCCCCGAGGTCCGCGCGATGCGCGTACGTCACCGACAGGATGCGCGCACCCTTATTGAGCCTGGCGAGCGGAAGCTGGTGCGCGCTGTCGCGGACGAGCGTGATCGACCGGTCCGCGGCCGAGCGCGCGATCGCCGCATCCGCGGAATCCCCGACGATCTCGCGCGCGCGGTCGAGATCGACGAGGCGCGCCGTCCGCAGGCCGACGCGAGCCTTCGTCGCCAGGATCCGCCGTACGGACGCATCGAGCCGCGCCTCCGTGTAGCGTCCGGCGGTGACACCCGCGACCACAGCGTCGATCGTCTGCGAAACATCCTGCGGCTGCAGCAGCACGTCGGCACCGGCGGCGACGGCCATTTGCGATGCATTGACGGCGCCGTACGTGTCGAGCACCGCCCGCATGTCCATCGCGTCCGAGATCACGAGCCCGTTGAAGTGCAATTCATCGCGCAGCAACAAAGTCAGCACGTTGTGCGAGAGCGTCCCCGGCGCGCCGCTGGAGTCGAGCGCGGGCATCGAGCCATGGAAGGTCATGATCGCGCCGACACCCGCCTTGACCGCGCTCTTGAACGGCACGAGCTCCACGCTGTCGAGACGGGCCCGCGACACGCGCACGACCGGCAGCGCCAGGTGCGAGTTCGTCCCCGTGTCGCCGTGTCCGGGAAAGTGCTTTCCCGTGGCGATCATCCCGTGCTCCTGGACGCCGCGAATGAACGCGGCGCCGAGCTGCGCGACCAGCGCCGGATCCTCGCCGAAGGAGCGCGTGCTGATGACGGGGTTGGCCGGATTGTTGTTGACATCGAGGATCGGCGAAAAATCGATTTGAAATCCGATCGCGCGCCCCTCGATGGCCGTGATGCGCCCCTGCTCGTACGCCAGCATGGTGTCGCGCGTCGCGCCGATCGCCATCTCGGGCGGGAACAGCACCGCGCCGCCGAGATCGATGCCGTTGGGGAGAAAATACCCGCCGCGGGCGCGATACCCCGCGCCGAATTCGAGATCGCCCCCCACGAGCAGCGGCAGTTCGCTCATGCGCTGCAGCGCGTTCAGCTTCGCCGCGATCTCGAGCGGCGAGCCCACGGACATGATGATCCCGCCCACGTGCTGCTGCGTGATCCAACCGCTGATCTTTCGCCACTGCGGCGCGTCGGCACTCACGTAGTCGCCGAAGATCTGCGGCCACACCATCTGCGCCGCCTTGTCGCGCAGCGTCATGCGCGCGACCTCGCAGGCGACCCACACGGTGTCGCCTTTCGAATCGCACTGCAATGACCGTGGCTGGCCGGCCCGCGCCGGCACGGGGAGCGCGGGACCTCGCTTGGCGGCAGAGCTACACGCCGCGAGCAACACGACGGCGGACAGCAGCGCGCGCGGGAAGTGAAGCGACGGCGCCCGCACCCCGGTTCTCACCAGTTGATCGTGCCCTGCTTGCTCGTGTCCACCTGCTCGTCTTCCTTCCCCGTCTTGAACAGGAACGTATCCATGCTCTTCGTCAGGAACTGGCGCGCCTGCGGATCCATCAGATTCAGCCCATAGTGGTTGATGAGCATCGTCTGCTGCTTGAGCCACAGCTTCCAGCATTCGGCGCAAATCTCTTCCTTGGCCCGGGCGCCAAGAGGGCCCGGGAGCGGTGGACGCTCGAGTCCCTCGCGCGTGTTCCCGCAGCGAGTGCACGTCACTTCAGCCATCAGTCAGTCCCGAAAGCGAGGGGCGCGCGCTCAGGCGCGCGCGTAGCGGATCTTGGCCAGGCGTACCGCGGCCAGCATCCGGATGTACATCCAGCCGATATCGAACTCGTACCACTTCGCCTTGAACTTCGCGGAGTGCGGATCGGCGTGATGGTTGTTGTGCAGCTCTTCACCGCCGAGCCAGATCGCGATCGGCGAGATGTTCCGGCTCTCGTCCTTCACATCGTAGTTGCGATAACCCACCGCGTGTCCGACGCCGTTGATGATCCCCGCGGCCCAGAACGGAATCCAGAGCATCTGCACGCCCCAGACGAGCGGCCCGATGTAGAAGCCGAAGAGATACACATCGATCGCGAGCATGACGAGAATGCCGAGCCAGTTGAGCCGCGCGAGGATGTAGCGCTCGAGCCAGTCGTTCGGCGTCCCCTTCCCGTACTTCTCGAGGATTCCCGGCTGGCGAACCGCCTGGCGGTAGTAGAACGCACCCTTGAGGATGATCTCGCGCAGCCCCTCCATCACGGGGGAATGCGGATCTCCCTCGCGGTCGGCGAACGCGTGGTGCTTCCGGTGGCACGCCACCCACTCCTGCGTCACGATCGACGTCGACAGCCAGAGCCACACCCGCATCGGAATCTCGGCCAGCTTGCTGAACGTCACCCCGCGATGCGTCTGCGCGCGATGCAGAAAGAGCGTTACGCAGACGTTGGTGACGTGGCCTGCGATGACCACGAAGAGCACCGGCTTCCACCAGTGCGTCGCCCACATTGCAAATCCTGGCATTGCGTCCTGACCTAAAGATGAAATGCGACTCGGCCCCGCCAGCAATCTAGCGCGCGCGAGGAAATTGAGCCACGTCCCCAGACCGTCCGAAGCGTCCTATGGTTGTGGAGACAATGAAGTTACGAGCCCGCCGGTACTCACTAATCCTGGTTTGTCTCCGGGCGGCGCACTCCCCCATGTATCGTTGGACGAATTGAAATCGGGAACGGTACCATCGGGCCAGAGCCGCGCTCCCGCGAGCGGCGAGCGCACCGGAATCGTGGCCACGTACTGATCGCCGAGATACCAGATGGCCACCGGAAGATGTACGTCCTGCGTGCTGCCATCCGCGAGCTTGAGCCGCAGCTCCACCGGGAACGGAATCGACGTGTGCTTCCGCAGCTGGATGAGTGCGATGTTGTGCCCGTCGCGCGAGATCGTCGCCGCACTGTCAATGCCGATGTCGAGCACGTCGGTGGTGTAGAAGAATCCGCGCCAGAACCAGGCGAGATCCTCCCCCGTGGCGCTCTCGATCGACCGAAAGAAATCGCCTGGCGTCGGATGCTTGAACGCCCAGCTCGCAGTGTACGCCTGGAAGGCCTGGTCGAACGCCACACGGCCCACCACATGATTGCGAAGCGCGAGCAGCACGGCAGCCGGCTTCCGGTAGGCGATCGCTCCCAGCCCACCCGGCGGGATGCGATCCGGTGGCGCCATGAGCGGACGCTGCTCCCCAGACAACACACTCTCGCGCCAGTTGTCCATGTACAGCGGCCACTGGTAGTTCCGTGGAAAACGCTGCTCGTTCGAAAATGTGTTGATGTACGTGTTGAGGCCCTCGTCCATCCACGCGTAGCGCCGCTCGTTCGAGCCCACGATCATCGGAAACCACTCGTGCCCGTGCTCGTGATCGAGCGTGCCGAACACCCCGTTCGGATCGGTCTCCTGGGTCGCGTAGTTCACGAACACGATCATCGGGTATTCCATTCCGCCCACCGGACCGGCCACCGATGTCGCTTGCGGATATGGGAACGGGAAGACGAACTGCGAATAGGTCCTGATCGTCCACTGCGTCTCCTCGGCCGCATGCGTCCACTCCGCGCCCGCCTTCGGCCACTCGTAGTACGCCTGCGTGACGATGCCCTTCCAGCTCGTGGCATCCCAGCGGAAGTCCGGCGCGCCGGCCCACGCGACATCGCGCACGTGCTGCGCGCGGAAGCGCCACGTTTTCGTGCCGGACGTCGCGATGGGCTTCGCTTCTGCTTCGGTGATGATTCGGATGACGG
>DATHJR010000516.1:0-3903 GCA_035286525.1 Gemmatimonadaceae bacterium
GCTGCTGAACCGCAACGCCGTCGGCAATGCGATCGTGTTCACGCGCACGAAGCATCGCGCGAACCGCCTGTTCGAGAGCTGCGAGAAGGCCGGCATCTCCGTGGCGCGCATTCACGGCAATCGCTCGCAGGCGCAGCGCACCGACGCGCTCGAGGGCTTCAAGTCCGGACGCTATCGCGTGCTCGTCGCCACCGACATCGCCGCGCGCGGCATCGATGTCGAGGCACTCGGCCACGTCATCAACTTCGACGTGCCGGCGGTTCCGGAGGACTACATCCACCGTGTCGGCCGGACGGCTCGGGCGGAGCTGACTGGCGAGGCGTACACGTTCGTCTCGCCGGAGGAGGAGCACGACCTGGGCGCCATCGAGCGCGCGGTCGGCAAGCGGCTGCCGCGGGTCGTGCTTCCCGATTTCGATTACAGGCAGCGGCCGGCGGAGCGTTTCGAGGTGCCGATCGGGGAGCGCATTGCCGCGATTCGCAGTCGAAAGGCGGACGATCGCGCGCGAGCGAAGGCGAAGCTGGAGCGCCGAAATGGCGGGAATGGCAACGGCAGCACGCCCCCGCCTCGCCCGCACCCGTCGCGCGGTCCGGCGGCCTCGAGAGGCGAAGGGAGTGCGACCGGCGGCGGCCCGCGGCGCCCATCGGCGGCTGGCGGTGGCCGGAGCTCGAGTGGCGGCGCCCGGAGCTCCGGCGGGGGACGGGGTGGACGAGGTCCGGGAAGCTCCGGAAGCCGGGGTGGCAGCGGGTCCTCGCGGGGCTAATCGATGACTTTGCATCCATTGGCGCGTCATTGCCTTAGGCATAAGTACGGGCTATGATTCAAGCTTGTCTCCACTCTCCTTTCGAAGAGGATTCCACGTGGTTGAAGTGATCATTGGCGAGAACGACCGGCTCGATTGGGCGCTCAAGCAGTTCCAGCGTAAAGTGATTCGCGCTGGCGTGTTGAAGGACGTTCGGAAGAAGCGCTTCTACGTGAAGCCCAGCGAAGCCCGGCAGAAGAAGGCCGTCGCGGCGCGGCAGCGTAGCGCGCGGGCAGAGCGCAAAGCACGCTAGTCGCGGCCTAGTCGATGTCCAAGCAAGACGCCATTGAGCTCGAAGGAACGGTCATGGAAGTGTTGCCCAATGCGACCTTCCGCGTAGCCGTGAACGAGCAGCACAACGTGCTCACCACCCTCGGCGGCAACATGCGCCGGTTCCGCATCCGCGTGCTCGCGGGCGATCGCGTGCGCATCGAGGTCTCGCCCTACGATCTCACGCGCGGCAGAATCATCTACCGCCACAAGAACTAGCCTGACGCACCCGCGCTACGGCGCCGGTTTCCAGGCGGGGAAAGCGTTCGTTCCTGTGGTGGTGATGAGTCGAACATCCGATCCATCCGAATTCATCCGAGAAATCTGATTCTGGTTGTTTCGGATCACAGTGTATTCGAACTGTTGCCCATCCGGTGACCACGCCGCGCCGAAATTCACGCCACTCGTCGTGAGCGCGCGCGGATTCGAGCCGTCTGCATTCATCACGAACACCTGAATGCCGGGATTGGTGTTGCGATCGAACACGAGTTGTGAGCCATCCGGTGACCACCGCGCGCCGCCGTCGAAAGTGACGCTCGTGAGCTGATGTTGCCCCGAGCCATCGGCGCCGATGACGAAGATATGCGTATCGCTCGACTGATCGTCTCGCGCCTCGAATGCGATCATCGTTCCGTCAGGCGACCACGAAGGCCGCTGCTCCCCGTGCACATTCGCGGTTAGTCGATGTGCATTCGAGCCACTTGCGTCAGCGACGAAAATGGCGAAGATCGTGTCGACGCGCGCGGTGACCGCAATTTTGCTTCCGTCCGGTGACCAGGCGATTCCACTCGGTTCAGTGAGCGTGGACGACGTGATGTACGGATGCAGGTCGCCGCCGTCGGCGCCGACCATCCAGATGCCGGCTGGATCGCGATTCGTATCGAACGCGAGGAGCGACCCATCGGGCGACCAGACGGGGCTCTCGTCGAGAAAGCCGTCCGAGGTCAGCCTCGTGTGCGACGATCCGTCGGCGTGCATGGTATAAATGCTCAGCCCGTTAGTATCTCCTGCGGTCGAGGAAAAGGCGACGACGCGCGCGTCGACGAGCGGCGTGTGGGGGCCGTTGGAATCGCTGCAGGCAACCGCGGCGAGCACGAGGATCGACGCGCCGAGGGTGCGCGGTGCGCGTAACAAAAAGCGGTTGCGAGGCATGTTTGGGGGTGCGTGGAACGTGGGGCAGCAATGCGCGCTCGAATGTGCGCGCAAATCTGGCGACGAATCGATCAGCCCGCCAGCGCGTCCATCGTTACGTCGGCCACCGCTGGAAGTACGAGCGTGAACACGCTTCCCCCGCCAATCCGATCCTCGTACGACAGCGTTCCGCCCTGCGCCATCGCGAGGCGCAGCGCGATCGAGAGTCCGAGCCCCGCGCTCCCCGCATCGGGAGTGCTGCGCTCCGGCCGGTAGAACGGCTCGAAGATTCGCTCCCGCTCGGCCGCCGGCACGCCCGGACCGCGATCCGCCACCGAGATCGCGATCATCTTCCCCGAACGCGAGAGCTGAATGTCCACGGGCTGCGTGCGCGGCGAATACTTGTGCGCGTTCTCGAGGAGATTCACGAGGATGCGCAGCGCGTGCACGAAGTCGAAGCGCCCCACGAGTACCGGCTCCGACCACGCGATCGACGTGCGCAGCTCTCGTCCCGCGAACGCCGCTGAGACCTGCTGGATCGCCGCACCCACCACATCCTCCGCCGCGTTGAGCTCCGCGCGCACCGGCAGCTCGCCCGCGTTGAGTCGCGACAGGTCCAGCAGGTCGGCGACCATGCGATTGAGTCTGTCCGCCTGCTGCTCGATCGTTGCGGCCCGCTCGTCACCGTCGCCCGCGATGTCGTGGGCGAGCGCCTTGATGGTGGTGAGCGGCGTGCGCAGGTCGTGCGACACGGACGCCAGCAGCGCATCCTTGAGCCGGTCAGCCTCGCGCAGCGCCTCCGCGCGCTCGGCCTCCGCGACGAGTCGCACGCGCTCGATGCCCAGCGCGGCGTAATAGGCGAGCGCGGAAAGAAAGCGACGCGCGCCGGCGTCCAGCACGATCGGCGAATGGTGGCGCAGCGCGAGCATCCCTACGGATCGGGCATGCACCTCGAGCGGAACGACGATCGTGCGCGCATCGGAATTTCGTGCGACCTCGTCCGGGCCCGGCGCAATGCTGCCGAGTCCCGCCCCCGCCTGCGCCGCCAGCTCCGGCGTCGCCATCTCGCCCCGCTGCACCCAGATCTCGCACGTGTCGGTTCCGATCGTGTCGCGCACGACCGTGGCGATCGCCGTGAGTGCCTGCGACGCACTTCCCGTGCTCAATGTCTCGGCGCCCAGCGCGGCGAGGCGGTCGATCTCATCTGCGCGCCGGCTCGCCTCCACGGTTTTCTCGTTCGCGCGCGCGAGCAACTGCGTCGCCACGAGTGCGGTCGCCATGAAGGCGATGAGCACCATCCAGTCCGGACGCTTGGAGATCTCGAAGCGTCCGTAGGGCGGTTGGAAATAGAAGTCGATCGAGATGAAGGCGAGAACGGCCAGCGTGAAGCCCAGACCGCGGCCCCCGCCGGAACTGCCGCCAAGGATGATGAGGAGATACACGAGCGCGACGTGCGCTTCCGTGATCTCTCCCTGCGCGCCGACCATTACGTACGTGGCGAACAGGAAGATGGCCGTCCAGACGAACGCCGATGTCCACCGGCGCTCGAGGATGTACGTCATTCAGTGCGGCAGTTCGAACCGATAGCCGACGCCTGGCTCTGTGACGATGAGCTGCGGGCGCACCGGATCCCTCTCGATCTTGCGCCGCAGATTGGCGACGTGCACTCGCAGATACTGTTGCGGATCGCCGAACGCGCG
>DATHJR010000517.1:0-2926 GCA_035286525.1 Gemmatimonadaceae bacterium
CGAGCCGAGGATCCGCGCGTACATGGGGTTCTAGGCTAGACGCACTAGGGGTGCGGGCTCGCCGAGCTACGCCGCAAGCGCCTTCAAGAACGCCTCCCCCAGCACCTCGATCTGCCACCGCCTGAGATCCGGAATCTCCGCCAGCTCCGCGAGCGTCTTCGGCTTCTTGCGCGCGATCGCCTCGAGTTTCTCGCGCGCGCACAGGAAGCCCGGATCGATTCCGAGGCGCTGCGCCGCCTCTTCCCTCGCCGCGCGCAGCGCGTTCACGTGGTTGTCGAAGTCCGCGTCGCGGTCCCACCGCGGCGCGCGCGGGAATTTCGGGAGCTGGTCCTCCGGCACATCGAGGCCGCGCTTCACCGCCGCCAGCATCTCGCCCCCACGGCGCTCGGCGATTCCGCGCGGCACGCCCTTGATCGCGCCCAGCGCCTCCATCGTCCGCGGCGCCTCCTTCGCGACGGCGAAGAGCGCCTCGTTGCCCGCCACCCGGAAGGTCGCTCGATCGAGCTCGCGCGCGATCCCGTCGCGGAAGCGCACGAGCTCCCGGAACAGCGCGAGCTCGCGCCGCCCCAGATCGCGCGCGCCCTTCACGCGCATGTAGCCGTTGTCCTCGCCGTCGGGCTGCTCCCAGCGCGTCCCCTCCAGGCGCTCGAATTCCTCCTGCGCCCAACTCCACCGCCCCGCGGTCTCGAGCTCTCCCGCCAGACGGTCGCGCAGCTCGAGCAGGTACATCGTGTCCTGCGACGCGTAGTCGAGCATGTCCTTCGGCAGCGGGCGCATCGACCAGTCGGCGCGCTGGTGCTTCTTGTCGAGCTTGAGCCCGAACGAACGCTCGAGCAGGGCCGCGAGCCCGAAGGCGCGAATGCCCAGCAGCTGCGCCGCGACGCGCGTGTCGAACAGCCTGCGCGTGTTCCAGCCATAGTCCTGGTGCAGCAGCCGGAGATCGTAGTCCGCGTCGTGAAAGACCTTTTCGATCGACTCGCTCTCGAGGATGCGGCCGAGGGCGGCGGGCTTGCCGATGGCGAGCGGATCGAGCACCGCGGTGATCTCGCGCGTGCTCATTTGCAGCAGGTAGATTCGATCGACGAAGCGATGGAAGCTGGCGCCTTCCGTGTCCACGGCGACGGTGGTGCTCTGCTCCACGGCTGCCAGAAAGCTGTCGGCGCCACGGGTGGTATCGATGTACGATGGTTCGTGCACGGTCAGCCCTGCGGACACGTCTCCTCGCTGTTCTCGAGTCTGTTATCGTAAGCTCTCATCGTGTGTCACGGAACGCGAGGGGTTGCGTGCCCGCGCGATCGCTTCGCCGCTTCACTACCGGCTGTCGGCCCCTCCTTTGCGTTGATGACCTGCACTCATGACCCCACCGAAAGACACGAAGCAGAAGCCGTCGTCGCACAACCGTCCGTCCAGCACGAGCTGGCGCAGCGCCGACATCCTTCGCGCCGCATCGATCGTCGCCGGACTGTTCATCATCCTGAAGCTGCTCTGGGTGGCGAACGAGATCGTCATCGTCGTGTTCCTCGGCACACTGTTCGGCGTCGCGGTGGCGTCGGGCGTCGATCGCCTGGCGAGGTACAGGGTTCCGCGCGGAATCGGGGCGGCGATCGTCGTCGTCCTCTTTCTGCTGGTGCTCTACACACTCGGATCCATCGTCGCGCCGACCATCGCCCAGCAGGGACACGAGCTGCGGCAGCGGCTCCCCGACGCCGTCGAGCGCGTGGAGGGGTGGCTGAACAAGCGGAATCCGGCGCTGATGTCGTCGCTGCTGGGCGTGGACAGCGCGCAGGCGCCCGCGCCCGCGGACTCGACCCAGGCCAGGGGCGCCAGGCCCGAGCAGGCACCGGTCGGGGGAAAGGTCGGCGCCCAGGTTCCGACCACGACCACCACCACGACCGACAGCTCGGCGCACGCGGGTCCGTCGTCGACGCTCCGCGACAACATCAACAAGAAGCTCGTCGGCTCGGCGCACTACCTCTTCCCGTTCCTGACGTCGACGTTCGAGATGCTCGCCGGATTGGCGCTCATCGTCATGATGTCGATCTACATCGGCGCGGACCCCGACACGTACCGCAACGGGATTCTGCATCTCTTCCCTAAGGCGAAGCGGGCGCGCATGGGCGAAGTCCTCGCCGCGATGGCGACGATCCTCCGCAAGTGGCTCGTCACGCAACTCATCGCGATGGTTACCATCGGTGTCGTCTCGACGATCGCGCTCCTCCTGCTCGGAGTGAAGGCTCCGTTCGCGCTCGGCATCATCGCGGGGCTACTCGAGTTCGTGCCGACCATCGGCCCGGTGCTGAGCGCCGTTCCCGCGATCGCGATGGGCTTCCTCGACTCACCCGAGAAGGCGCTCTACGTCGGGCTCGCGTACCTCGTCATCCAGCAGCTCGAGGGACACATCCTGATCCCGCTGCTGATGAAGGGCGGAATGGACCTTCCGCCGGTTCTCACGATCGTGACGCAGGGGCTGATGGCGCTCCTGTTCGGATTTCTCGGGCTGATGATCGCGGTACCGCTGCTCGCCGCCGTGATGGTGCCGATCAAGATGTTGTACGTCGAGGATGCGCTGGGCGACGAGATCGGCGTGCAGGATGATAGCGACGACGGACCACTGCGCGACGGCTAGCGGCGCGCGACGCGGAACTCAGTTCGACATCGTACCTTCGGCGTCTCACCTTCGTGCCCGCGCACTTGGCAAATCACAGGCACGCGGAGCATCTTCTTATCCGTCTCGGTGGAAGCTTCGTGCGATGTGAGCCTCGTAACACGAGTAGCAGGTGAGAAGGATTTCCGACATCCGCGAGGACGAACGCATCGCCGACTTTACGTCTGGAAGCGACGAAAATGAGATCGTCGCGACGTTGGCGCGCATCGGTGCCGTGCTCACCTCCGGCCTGGGCATGCAGGCCATCGTTCAAACCGTTAC
>DATHJR010000518.1:0-3463 GCA_035286525.1 Gemmatimonadaceae bacterium
TTCTCGCACGCGAGATAGGGTCCGAAGATCCCGCCCTTCGCGACGAGCTTCGCTCCATCCTTCGGACAGCGCTCCGTCTCGAGCACGGAGAGATCGTGTGCCTGCGCGATCAGCTCCTCGACGTTCGCAGCGTTCAGCGCGAGCGCGAACGGCTCCCAGAAATCCTCGAGCACGCGCTGCCATCCGAGGCTTCCGTCTTCGACCTTGTCGAGCTCCCCTTCCATTCCGGAGGTGAACTCCACGTTGAAGATGTCGGGGAACTGCATGACCATGATCTTGGCGACGGTCTCGCCCAGCGGCGTGGGCGTGAAGCGACGCTGCTCGAGAAGCACGTAGTGGCGGTCCGCGAGCACCGAGATGATCGACGCATATGTAGAAGGTCTACCTATGCCGAGCCGCTCGAGCTCCTTGACGAGGCTCGCTTCGCTGAATCGTCCCGGTGGCTCCGTGAAGTGCTGCTTCGGAATGATCTCCTTCACGGGGATTCTCTCGTTGAGCGCGACCTCGGGAAGCGCCTGCTCGTCCTCGAGCGCGCGCCCCTCACCCTCCTCGTGCGCCTCGCGATAGAGCGTGAGGAATCCCTCGAACTTCACGATGCTCCCCGTGGAGCGGAACAGATACGCGCGCGGCTCCAAAGTCGACGACTTCCCTGCCTTGCCCTCGTTGCCATCGAGGGCCGTTCGGCCCTCGTTGCCATCGATGAGAAAGTCGACGGTCGTCGTGTCGAACACCGCCGGCGCCATCTGCGACGCCATGAAGCGCTTCCAGATCAGCTCATAGAGCTTGAACTGCTCGGGCGTCAGATACTTCTTGACGTGCTCGGGCCGGCGCGCTGGATCCGTGGGCCGAACCGCTTCGTGCGCATCCTGCGTGTTCGCCTGTCCCGACTTGCCGTAGAGCTGCGGACCCTTCGCGAGGAAACTCGCACCGAAGAGCGACGTCAGGTAGTCGCGCGCTTGCTGCGCCGCGAGCTCGGAGATGCGCGTGGAATCCGTGCGCATGTACGTGATGAGTCCCACTGCACCCTCGGCGCCCAGCTCCACTCCTTCGTACAGCCCCTGCGCAACGCGCATGGTTTTCTTGCTGCCGAAGCTGAGCTTCTTCGCGCCTTCCTGTTGCAGCGTGCTCGTGGTGAACGGCGCCTGCGGATTCTTGCGGCGCTCGCGCCGCCGAAGGTCGGTCACCTCGAAGACGTCGCGCGACTTCACCGCGTTGACGATGTCCATCGTGTCGCGCTCGTTCGACAGCTCCGTCTTCTTGCCGTTCACCTGGTGCAGACGTGCCGTGAACCTCTGGCCTTCCTTCTCCAGCAGCGCCTCGATCGACCAATACTCGACGGGCTTGAACGCGCGGATCTCGCGCTCGCGCTCGACGATGAGCCGCAACGCGACGGTCTGTACCCGACCGGCCGAGAGTCCCTTGCGAACCGTCTTCCACAGCAGAGGGCTCGCCTTGTAGCCGACCAGGCGGTCGAGCACACGGCGCGCCTGCTGCGCGTGAACCTTCTTTACGTCGATGACGCCCGCGTTCGCGATCGCCGCGTGCACCGCGTCGCTCGTGATCTCGTGAAAGAGCACGCGCTCGGGAGCCGGCGTGCCTTTCTGCTTGATCGTCTCCGCCACGTGCCAGGCGATGGCCTCGCCCTCGCGATCGGGATCGGTCGCGAGGTACACGTGCGACGCGACCTTCGCCGCTCCGCGCAGCTCGGCCAGCGTCTTTTCCTTGCCCGGAACGGGGACGTACTTTGGCGCGAAGCCGTGCTCGATGTCGATGCCGAGTCCCTTCTCGGGAAGATCGCGGACGTGACCGACGGTCGCTCGCACGCGGTACTCGGAGCCGAGGTACTTGCCGATCGTCTTCGCCTTGGCAGGCGACTCGACGATCACGAGCGATTTCCCCGCCATCCCCGGAACATCGAGCTCCGGAATGTCATGACGCGATGATTTCCGCTTCGCGGGCGCGCGCTTTCGCGCCGCCGTTGGAGCGGCAGCCGCGGTGATCGCCTTCCTCGCGCGCGGTGGGTTGGTCACCAGTGCGACACCGCCGCCGCTCTCGACTTCCGCGACCGGCGAGTTGGCCCGCCTTGCGGACTCCGCTTTCGCGGACCGCGCGCGCTTTGCCGCCGCAGTGGTCTTCGCCTTCTTCTTTGTAGCCATTTATCAGTGCACCGTCACATTGTCGCCGTTGAGGCCATCATCGAGATAGCCCACGCCTTCCATGAGTGCCCGTATGTCGTCGATGGCTATGCGGCCGTCAATCTGCTGGAGCGCCCGTTCGATCAGCTGCTCCAGTTCGGCAGCGGACAGTAGCCCGGAGCCGCTGAGGGCGATGAGATGCCCCCAGGCCTCCGGTGCGAACCGTCCCCGCTCATGCGGTCCCAGCACTCTGAATGTCATCGTGTCTCCCGAAGGCCCAGCCGCACACTATGAACGATTGCCGCGGGCCATCGCCACAAAATCACCGCGAATCGTATCCAATCGCGGAATATATTAAAAACAAAGGACTTAGCGCGTCCGTTCCACTGCCACTTCGGCAAGCTAGTCAGGCTGTCAAGGCAGGGCAAGACGCACTATTGTCGCTATAAGTTGTTGTGGCTTAACGACTTCCACATCAACTACGTGATCCGCCTCCAAATACCCGGCTTCTCGCTCCGCAAGGAGCTTCCGAAGCGTGTCCAGAGGGTCGACGGTGAGCAGCAATGGTCGAATCCGGCGTCCTCGCAGGATCCTCCCGATCGCGACTTCCGCCCTCACTCGAAGGTAGATCATACGCGCGGGGGGGCGCAAAAGTGCCGTCGCACCAGGAATAGTAGTCCAGCCGCCCCCCGGGGCGAGGATCATTCCGCTGCTCCGGGCAAGGTCCCTGGTCAAGCCCAGCTCCAGCGCGCGGAAGCCAGGCTCGCCCGATTCGGAGAAGATCTGCGCGATCGATTTCCCCTCGCGGCGCTCGATCTCCGAATCGAAATCGAGGAAGGGACGGCCGAGCCGGCGAGCCACACGGCGTCCGACGGTCGACTTCCCGGAACCGGGAAGCCCCACGAGAATGACGTGGGGGCTACTCGGCTCGTTCGTGGATTCGTCCGGCAATGTGCTCGACGTAGGCGTCGTGGTTTCGCTTCGTCTCGGTCATCGAATCGCCGCCGAATTTCTCGAGCATGGCCTGAGCGACGATGAAGCAAACCATCGCCTCCACGATTACGCCTAGTGCCGGCACGGCGGTGACATCGCTTCGCTCGGCGGTTGCCGCGGCGGGCGTGGAGGTCGCGAAGTCGACGGTGCCGAGGGGACGCATGAGTGTGGAGATGGGCTTCATCCCGGCGCGAACGACGATCTGCTCGCCCGTGGTGATCCCTCCCTCGAGTCCGCCCGCGCGATTCGTGCGGCGTTGAACGTTCCCTGTGCGCGCGCGATCGGCGCGCAGCTCGATCTCGTCGTGCACCTCGGAACCGAGTAGTGTCGCTGAC
>DATHJR010000519.1:0-3075 GCA_035286525.1 Gemmatimonadaceae bacterium
AATGACGCTGAGTGCCGCTGCGCAATTCATGGGAGTTGTTCGACTCGCCGCTCGACTCGCCGCTCGACTCGCCGCTCGAATGCGAGTGATACCCCTGCGTGTCGGAGCAGGTGAGCCCACTGCTCGCCACCTTGAGGGAGCCAACCGCCAAGCCGTGATCGCACTCGAGCACCTCGCCGTAACGCGCGAGCGGCTTGCGATAGAACTCGAGCACCTGCTGAGGGGAAGCGCGAGTGACGTACTTGGAAACGAGAAGCCTGAAGTGAAAATCGCCGAAGGTCAGTCCCAGGTCGGCGGTGGAGTCTTCGTGCGCTCCGTGAGAGGACCGCGCGCCGGGAAACTCGGGGAGGCCGATGCTCGCGGCGGTGACGTTCTTGTTGGCGTGGAGCTCGATGTCACCGCTGCTCTGCGCGAACACTGCCGTTCCGCCGCACAGCACGATGGCCGCGACTACCGCCATCGCACCGCAGGAATTGACGTTCAGCAATCGTCGGAACATGAAAATCACCCTACGAAAATGAGAGAGCGAGCGGCGACGCCGGCGACGTGTGGTCGCGGACAGCGCGAGTCTCCCGCTACATCGATCATGATGAGATCTACGCGTAGCGCTCGACATGGTTTCATCCGGGGCCATCGCGGAGATGGTCGGTACCTTCCACGGATCCGGTCCGCGATTTGGCGCATCCCTCGTATATTGCAGGCATGACGATCACCCTGACCCGCGACGAAGAAAGCTTCGAGTTGGAGGAGCGACTTCCCGTGCTGCCGCTTCGGGACGTCGTCATCTTCCCGTACATGGTGATGCCGCTGCTCGTCGGGCGGGCGGCGTCGCTCGCCGCGGTCGAAGCGGCGCTTGCCGGGGACCGGTGGATCTTCCTCGTCGCCCAACGAACGGCTGACACGCAGGATCCGGCCGCTGCCGATCTCTTCCGGGTGGGCGTAGCTGGGCGCGTGCTGCAGGTTGCCCGCCTTCCGAACGGCACCACGAAGGTGCTCGTTGAGGGCGTCGCGAGGGCGAAGGTGACGCGTTACGCACCAACCGAAAAGGTGCTGCGCGCGGTGATCACGCCCTTCGCGCTCGATGAGCCCGTCGGCGGCGCCGACGAGCGTGCGATGGCGCGGCGCGTCGTCACGCTCTTCGAGGAATACGTCGCGCTTCACCGCCGCCTGCCGGCCGAGGTCGTCTCGCTCGTGCAGGGCACCGACGCGCGCGAGAAGCAGGCGTTCGCCATGGCCGCTCACATGCTCGTGCGCCTCGATCAGCGCCAGGAGTACCTCCAGTCCGCCAACATCGGCGCGCTCTTCTCGGCGCTCGCGGACACGCTCACGTCCGAGATCGAGATCCTGCGGCTCGAGCGCAAGATCGAGGGCGAGGTGCGCGGCTCGCTCTTCCAGAACCAGCGCGAGTTCTATCTCCAGGAACAGCTCAAGGCGATTCACCGCGAGCTGGGCCAGGACGAGGGCGATGGCTTCGAGGAATTGACGGTTGCCCTCGAGAAGAAGCAGTTGCCTCCCGCAGTGCGCGAGCGCGCGGACCGCGAGATGCGAAAGCTTCGGCGCACGGCCCCACTCTCTCCCGAGTCGACGGTCGCGCGAAACTATCTCGACTGGATCGTCGCCCTGCCGTGGACCGAGCGCAGCGATGACGTCGTCGACGTCGCCCGCGCGCAGGCCGTGCTCGATGAGGATCACTTCGGCCTCACCGACGTGAAGGATCGAATCCTCGACTACATCGCGGTGCTGGCTCTCGTCGGCAAGCTCGAAGGGCCGATCCTCTGCCTGGTCGGCGCGCCGGGGGTGGGCAAGACATCGCTCGGCCGCTCGATCGCGCGCGCGCTGGGACGCACGTTCGTGCGCATGTCGCTCGGCGGCGTGCGCGACGAGGCCGAGATCCGCGGACATCGGCGCACGTACATCGGCTCGCTGCCGGGGCGCGTCATCCAGGCGATGCGGCGCGCGGAGGTCGTGAATCCGGTGATCCTGCTCGACGAAGTCGACAAGATGGGGCAGGACTGGCGGGGCGATCCGTCATCGGCGCTGCTCGAGGTGCTCGATCCGGAACAGAATCTGGCGTTCAACGATCACTACCTCGAGGTCGACTACGATCTCTCGCAGGTGCTGTTCGTCACGACCGCGAACTCGCTCGCGCAAATTCCGGAGCCGCTGCGCGATCGGATGGAGATCATCCGCCTGCCTGGATACGTCGATCACGAGAAGCATGCGATCGCGCGACAGTTCCTCGTGCCGCGGCAGCTCGTGGCGCACGGGCTCGATCCGAAGATCGTCACGTTCGACGCGGAGGTGATCCAGGCGGTGACCAGGCTCTACACGCGAGAGGCCGGCGTGCGCGAGCTCGAGCGGCGCATCGCGCGCATCGCGCGCAAGCTCGCGCGCCGCGCGGCGGCCGCGAAGCAGGTGGTGCCAGAGCCAATGCACGTGGCTCTCGCGGACCTGAAGGAGCTCCTCGGCGTGCCGCCCTTCGAGGCCGAGGAACAGACGCTCGAGGACAAGATCGGCGTCGCGACGGGGCTCGCGTACACGTCGGTGGGCGGCGACCTGCTCGAGATCGAGGTCGCAGTCGTGCGCGGGCGGGGGCGTCTGCAGCTCACCGGCACACTCGGCGACGTGCTCAAGGAATCCGCGAACGCGGCGATGACGTACGCCCGCTCGCGCGCGAGCATTCTCGGCATCGATCCGGAATTTCCGAAGACGCGCGATATCCACGTGCACCTTCCCGCGGGCGCCACGCCGAAGGACGGTCCGTCGGCCGGCATCGCGATCGCCGCGGCGCTCGTGAGTGCTCTCACCGGCGTGCCGGTGCGCGGCGACACGGCGATGACCGGCGAGGTCACGCTGCGCGGACGGGTCCTGCCCATTGGGGGGCTCAAGGAGAAGCTCGTCGCGGCACGGCGCGCGGCGATCACACACATCATCATCCCCGAGGGGAACGCGCGCGAGATAGAGGAGATCCCGATCGACATTCGCGAGGGGCTTGTCTTTCACGCGGTGTCGACGATGGACCAGGTGCTCGCGCACGCGCTCCGGGCCACGGTGGTGGTGGCGCAGGCGGAGATC
>DATHJR010000520.1:0-3843 GCA_035286525.1 Gemmatimonadaceae bacterium
CCGGGGCGACGCCGTGACAACAACTTGCGCCAGCGAGATGGGTATCGAGCGAAGCGACACGTCGTGCTCAACGGTCTCTCCAGCGGCGACCGTCAGCGCAAAGGTATCGGTCACGAAGCCCTGCCTCCTCACCACAATCGAAACCCGTCCGGGAGGAAGGCCGACGATACGATATCGGCCATCGTCTCCGCTTACCGAACCGACTTTACCACCGAGAACGTGGAGCATAGCATTGGCTACCGGTACCGATGCCGTGTCGGTCACTCGGCCTGCGATCACGCCGGAAGGCTCCTGCGCAGCCAGGCCCGGTGCCCAAAGCCCCAGCGCGATTGCGAGCGAGCCGCCGAGAAGCGCGTGCCACGAAATGTGTGACATGATTGAGCTCATTTCTCCCCCGTGAGTTCGTGAATCGAACAGGGAGAATCGCGCAATCAGATCACTTCGCCGCGACATTGGCAGCGCGACCTCGTCACGGCTGTGTGACGGTCAAGCCACGAGAACCTTTCGGCGAGATTACAAAAAAGAGAGGCGGACGCATCGTGCGCGTCCGCCCCCTAGCTCCATGCTGTGAACAGCCGGGAGATGTTACAATGGAAAGAGCATCTCACGGTACTTCGGCAGCGGCCAGAGATCGTCGCTCACGACGAGCTCGAGCGCATCGCTGCTCTCGCGCACGTCTGCCATCCGATCCGCGCCGTCGGCCGTGAGTAGCTTGGCCTGTGCTTCCAGGTCCTCGTGCATTCCCTCGGCCTTCGCCGTCACCTTTCCGAGCGCCGCGCGGCGCGTCTGCAGCTGCGCGATGAGCGCTCCGATCTGATTCGCCGCCTCGACCTGCGGAATGACCTTGATGCCCGCCGCCTTGGCGTCAGCTGCCGACTCCGTGAGCATGGACAGGTAGGCGAAGGCTGCCGGAAACACCATCGTGTCGATCAGCTCCTCGAGCGTGTGTATCTCGATGAGCATGTCCTTCACGTAGCGCTCGAGCCGAACGTGAAAGCGCGACTCGAGTTCCGGCTTGCTCAGAATGCCGAGCTTGGTCAGCACCGCGCGCGACTCCTTCGTGAGCAGCTGCGCGAGCGCCTCAGGCGTGCGGCGGAGATTGAGCAGCTTGCGCTTCTTGGCCTCGACGACCCAGTCGTCCGAGTAGTTGTTTCCCTCGAAGCGCACCGCGCCCGTCTCCTTGAACGCCTGGCGGACGACTTCGAGCACCGCGTCATCCACCGACTTGGTGCGCTTGACCGCGGCCTTGAGAGCAACGATGAGCTCGCCCAGCGCCTCGGCGACGGTCGCGTTGAGGAGCATGACCGGGAAGGCGATGGACTGCGACGAGCCGACCGCGCGGAACTCGAACTTCTGCCCGGTGAACGCGAACGGCGACGTGCGATTGCGGTCCGTGTTGTCCTTCTCGACTTCCGGCAGCTTCGCGACGCCGAGCTTGATCATCGCCTGCTGCGCGTCCTGTGGCGACGTCTTGCCGGCGGCGATGTCCTCGATCACGCGCGTCAGCATCGCGCCCATGAACACGGAGATGATCGCCGGGGGCGCCTCGTTCGCGCCGAGGCGATGCTCGTTCCCCGAGGTCCCGATGCCGGCGCGGAGAAGCCCGGCGTGCTTGTGAACGGCCTTGAGCACCGCCGCGAGGAACACGAGGAAGCGGACGTTCTGGTGCGGCGTCTTTCCCGGCTTGAGCAGGTTGGTGCCATCGATGCCGGAATCGTCGGACGTGATCGCCATCGACCAGTTGCAGTGCTTCCCGGATCCATTGATGCCGGCGAACGGCTTCTCGTGCAGCAACGCCTGCAAGCCGTGGCGGAGCGCGACGCGCCGCAGTACCGACATCACGAGCTGGTTGTGATCGACGCTGAGATCCGTCTCCTCGAACATCGGCGCCATCTCGAACTGGCTCGGCGCCACCTCGTTGTGCCGCGTGACGATCGGCACGCCGAGCTTGTAGAGCTCGTACTCGACCTCGGCGATGCACGCCTGTACGCGCTCGGGGATGCCCCCGAAGTAGTGGTCCTCGAGCTGCTGCCCGCGCGGGGGCGCCGCGCCGATGAGCGTTCGGCCCGACATGACGAGATCGGGACGGAGCGCGAAGTGTCCCCGGTCGATCAGGAAGTACTCCTGCTCCGGTCCAAGCGTCGTGTACACGCGCAGCACGTTCTTCTCGCCGAGCAGCTCGAGCATCTCGATCGCCTTGTCGGAGAGAGCGTCGGAGCTGCGGAGCAGCGGCGTCATCTCATCGAGCGCCTCTCCGTTGTAGCCGATGAACACGGAGGGGATGCAGAGTGTGCGCGTATTGCCGGATTCGACGATGAACACAGGGCTCGCGGGATTCCACGCCGTGTAGCCGCGCGCCTCCCACGTTGCGCGCAGCCCGCCGGACGGAAAGCTCGATGCATCCGGCTCGCTCTGAATGAGTTGCGCGCCGGTGAACGACTCCATCGGCTGCTGCTTGTCGTCGAACGAGAGAAACGCGTCGTGCTTCTCGGCCGTGAGCCCTGTCTGCGGCTGGAACCAGTGCGTGAAGTGCGTCACGCCGCGGGAGAGTGCCCACTCCTTGATGACCTGGGCGACCGTGGGCGCGATCTCGGCGTCGAGTTTTTTCCCCTGGCGGATGGCGCCGACGAGCTTCGCGTAGACCTCCTTCGGCAGCCGTGCGCGCATCTGGCGAGCGCCAAAGGTATTGATGCCGAAGTACTCCGACGTCGGGTGCTGACCGTTGCTATTACCGTTGCCATTCGGGGACGCGTTGGGATTTCCCGCGGTGCGGGAAGCGATGTCCTGGATGGCAGCTTTGCGCGGGTTCAGTCCGGTCGCGGGCATGACGCTACTCCTGGAAGTGGGCTTGGGAATCGCCAAAACGTCGAGCGCCCGCGCTGGGTTGCTCAGTCGCGGGCACTGCTGCACGTACGATCCTTTGTTTAGTACGAGTGAATCTATCGGATACCGGCCGACTTTTCCAGCAGGGATTCCGTGCGGCGCACGTGAGACCGGACTCTCGTGCGGGCGCCTCCGCGGGTCCGCTCGTCCGCGTAGTGCCGTATTTGCTGGCGACGTACTGGTTTACGGCCGTCCTTGGCCGATTGGCTAGGTGAAGAGCGCCGTCGTCCCGCGTGCGGAGACGATTTCCTTGACTCCATTCCCGGCCGTCCGTAGACTGAAAAATCATCTCCGCCCCGGCATCTCCGGGGCGCTTTTCGTTCATGCCGGAGGGGGACCCATGAAGCTCATTACGTGCGTCATCCGTCCCGAACGACTCGCGGCGGTGAAGGAAGCGTTGTTCCGCGCGGGCGTCACGGGGATCACGCTGAGCCGCGTGAGCGGACACGGTGGCGAGCGCGAGATCGTCGAGCAATACCGCGGCTCGTCGGTGGTGCTCGAGTTTCGCGAGAAGGTGAAGGTGGAGATGGCGTGCTCGGAGCCATTCGTCGAGGCGACGATCCGCGCCATCGTCGAGGCTGCTCGCACCGGTGAGGTAGGTGACGGGAAGATCTTCGTGCAGCCGCTCGAGCGCGTGGTGCGCATCCGCACGGGCGAAACCGACAACGACGCGCTGACGGCGGTGAACGCCAGCGAGGTGCAGCGCAAGGCGCAAGAAGCCGATTTCCCCGCGGTGGGCGCATGAACGCCGCCGTGGAGATCTCCGCGGGCGACACGGCGTGGGTGCTGATCGCCGCCGCGCTCGTGATGCTGATGGTTCCGGGGCTCGCGTTCTTCTACGGCGGGCTAGTCGGTCGCCGCGGGGTCCTCACGATCATGATGCAGAGCTTCGTCTCGATGGGCTGGACCACGGTCGTGTGGTTCGTGGTGGGCTATTCGCTCTGCTTCAGCGGCGGGCAG
>DATHJR010000521.1:0-6673 GCA_035286525.1 Gemmatimonadaceae bacterium
TCGTGCTCCTCAACGCGATGGTGAATCACATCTTCGCGAAGAAGCTGGAGGACACGAAGTTCATCGAGGGGCGCACGCACGGGATCGACAAGCTGCGCGAGTCCGTGGTTCCATACACGCCGGAGATGGCGGAGACGATCATCCACGGTCCGTTCCGTCGCCCCCACTTCGCGGTCTGCTCGGCCGACGGCTCCCACGACCACCGGCCGTCGCGTTTCACCCAGCCAATGCGGATGAGCGGCTTCGTGAGGCGGTCGCGGTGCATCGCGAAGTCGAAGCCGAAGCGCCCCTTTACGCACGTGGACCCGATGTTGGGCGTGGTCTCCTCGATCCAGGGGCTGCTCACGCGCTGGATGTCGTTGCCGCGCACCTCGAGATCTAGCTGGCACCCGACGCCGCAATACGGACACACGCTCCGAACCTCGCGCACGGGCTCACGCAGCGACTCCGCACGCATCTTCGCGAGCGGGATGATGTCGTGGATCGCTCCGGTGGGGCAGACGCGCACGCACTCGCCGCACCACGTGCATCCCGCGTGCTCCGGGTTCCCGTCCGCGCCGACGATGATCTCCGCGTGCTCGCCGCGATATCCCGTCTCGAGCACGCCCACCACCTGGATGTCCTCGCATGCGCGCACGCAGCGTGTG
Organism: Gemmatimonadaceae bacterium; assembly: GCA_035286525.1. Lineage (GTDB taxonomy): Bacteria > Gemmatimonadota > Gemmatimonadetes > Gemmatimonadales > Gemmatimonadaceae > FEN-1250. Next base: position 648 of record DATHJR010000521.1, read on the forward strand.
CACAGAATGCAGGTGGACATGTCGTGCTGGATGAGCGGATCGCCCTCGCGCTCGTCGCCAGTGCGCAGGCCGAGTGGAGATCGTTTGTCCGTGGGCACGTCGTAGCGGCGCACGTACTGCTCGAACTCGTTGCGCGCACCATCCACCGGAATCTCTTCCACGGGGTAGCGCTCGAGGAGCATGCCGAGCACCGCCTTGCGATTCTCCACCGCCGCGTGTGATTCGGTGGTGACCTTCTGCCCGTCCGCCGCCTGCGTCGCGCACGACGCGACGAGCTTCGGCGTGCCTTCCACCGACACGAGACAGATGCGGCAGTTCCCGACGATCGGCAGCTTGGGATACCAGCACAGCGTCGGCACCGCGACGCCCATCGAGCGGGCAGCCTCGAGAATCGTGGTGCCCTCGGGCACCGTCACTTCGCGTCCGTCGATCGTGAGCGTAGGCATGGCGGTCAGTCACTGAAGGACATCGGTTTCGCTTGCGCTGCACACCTATAATAACGGAAACGCGTGCCTCGGGCGACGCGGGCCGGGCCGGACGCCGATGCGATTTTCTCCGTTCGCCTTCGCGCATCGCGCGCTCGCCTCCCGTCGAGATCGCCCGCCGCTCTTTCACGTCTTCAAAAGGTGCCGAGCGAGAATTTTCGTTCAACGAATGCGCTATTGCGTGCGTTTTTTTACATTCCTATATTCGCGCCGGACAACTGGCGCCCGTCGCCGAGGAGAAGAGTGGCTCATTCCAGACGTGAGTTTCTGCAGCTGTCCTCTGCCGCGGCGTTGGGGCTCGCGGCGTACCGCCTCCCTCCCCAGTACCGCATCGCGAGTCCCTCGGCGCCGCCGCTGAGCGATCCCACCTTCAAAGAGCTCGCGATGCGTGCGCTCGATGCCGCGAAGTCCGCCGGCGCCGAGTACGCGGATGTTCGCATAAGCCAGAATCGCAATCAGGCCATTCAGACACGCGAGCATCGCGTGCAGTCGCTCAACGACTCGGAGACCTTCGGCTTCGGCGTGCGCGTGCTCGTGAAGGGTTCGTGGGGATTCGCAGCGAGTCGCGACCTCTCGGCCGACGAGATGGTGCGGGTCGCGCGGCAGGCCGTCGCGCAGGCGCTGGCGAATCGCGCCGTGCTCGAGCGGCCGGTGGTGCTCGCGCCCGTCACACCGACGGCGAACGGCACCTGGCGCGGCCCCGCCGAGATCGATCCGTTCGATGTGCCGATCGAGGAGAAGGTCGCGCTGCTCCTCGATGCGAACGCCGCCGCACTCAAGGTCGCGGGCGCCAAGTTCGTGAATTCGGGAATGTTTTTCCTGCGCGAGGAGAAGACGCTCGCCACGAGCGACGGTACCTACGTCGTGCAGACCATTTTCAGATCGCAGCCGCAAATGACCGTCACGGCCGTCGCACCGGACTTCTCCGACTTCCAGACGCGACTGTCGAACGACATTCAGCCCATGGGACGCGGCTACGAGCACGTGCGCGATGCGAAGCTCGTGGACAACGCCACGCGCTGGGCCACCGAGGCGGTGCAGAAGCTCGGCGCGAAGCCGGTGGACGTCGGCCGCTACGATCTGGTGCTGCATCCCATGCATCTCTGGCTCACCATCCACGAGTCGATCGCGCATCCCACGGAGCTCGACCGCGCGATGGGCTACGAGGCCAATTATGCAGGCACGAGCTTCGTGTCACCGCCGCAGAAGATGCTGGGCACCCTGCGCTACGGTCCCGAGCTCATGAACATCCAGGGCGACCGCTCGCAGCCGGGCTCGCTCTCCGCGTGCGGATGGGATGATGAGGGCGTCGTTCCCGACACCTTCCTCATCATCAAGAAGGGAATCGTCAGCGACTATCAGACGACGCGCGAACAGGCGCCGTGGCTGGACTGGTGGTACAAGAAGCAGGGAAAGCAGACTCGTTCGCACGGGTGCTCGTACTCACAGTCGTGGGAGGATATCCAGTTCCAGCGCATGCCCAACGTGTCGCTGCTGCCTGGGGAGAAGGAGCAGTCGTTCGAGGATCTGATCTCCGCCACGGACAGAGGTATCGCCATAGTAGGCGAGGGGTCCTTCTCGATCGATCAGCAGCGCTACAACGCGCAATTCGGCGGGCAGCTCTTCTATGAGATCAAGGGCGGCAAAATCGTCGGCATGCTCAAGGACGTCGCGTACCAAATGCGAACGCCGGACTTCTGGAACTCGATGGACATGATCGGCGGCAAGAAGAGCTATCAATTGGGCGGCGCCTTCAACGATGGCAAGGGACAGCCGAGCCAGTCGAATGCGGTGAGTCACGGCTGCGTGCCTAGTCGATTCAAACAGATCAACGTGATCAACACGGGGAGGAAGGCATGAGCCCCCGGTCGCTGTTCGATCCGCCCGGCTTCCTCTCGAAGGAGGATGCGCAGGCGCTCGCCAAGCGCGTGCTCGCGTTCTCCAAGGCCGAGCAGACGCGCGTGACGATCATCGCTGGCGCGCGCGGGAATACACGGTACGCCGTCAACCAGGTGTCGAGCGGCGGTGACAACGCGAACGTCATGGTGTCGATCCGCAGCTCGTTCGGCACGCGGAGCGCGAGCACGACCACGAACAAGCTCGACGACACGTCGCTGCGGGCGTCGGTGGATCTCTCGGAGCGACTCGCGAAGCTCGCCCCCGAGGATCCGGAGGCGATGCCCGAGCTCGACGCGCAGACGTACGACGAGTCGCCGGGGTGGAGCACGGTCACGGCGAATCTCGATCCGGCGGGGCGCGCGGCGGCCGTGCGCGCCGTCACGGAGCCGGCGCGCGCGGCGAAGCTCGCGGCCACCGGCTACATCGAGTCGGATGCGCGGGCCAACGCGATCGCGACGAACAAGGGACTGTTCGCTTACGGACGGCAGACAAGCGCCGCGATGACCACCACCGTGCGCTCGCCCGACGGCAGCTCGAGCGGCTGGGCCGGTGCATCACACACGGATTGGTCGCGCATCGATGCCGAGGCGCTCGGCGCACGCGCCATCGAGAAGGCGCGCGCATCGATGAATCCCGTGGCGATCGAGCCGGGGCGCTACACCGTACTGCTCGAGCCTACGGCCGTCGGGAATCTGGTCCAGCTGCTAGCCTTCGCATTGAACGCGCGCAATGCCGACGAGGGCCGCAGCTTTTTCACGAAACAGGGCGGCGGAAACAAAATCGGACTCAAGGTCGTAGATGAACGCGTGACGCTCGCGTCGGATCCTCTCGATCCCGATGCGGCTGCGCTGCCGTTCACTCCGGAGGGAGCGCCGGCAAAGAAAACGACGTGGATCGAGAATGGCGTCGTGCGCAATCTCGCGTACGACCGCTACTGGGCGCAGAAGCAGGGGAAGTCAGCGACGCCGTTGATCGGATCGCTGAAAATGTCGGGCGGCACGACCAGCATGGAGGAGTTGATTGCTTCGACTCAGCGCGGGATCCTCGTCACCAGATTCTGGTACATCCGACCGGTGGATCCGCGCACTGTCCTCTATACAGGGCTCACCCGCGATGGCACGTTCCTCATCGAAGACGGTAAGATCACGAAGGCCGTCAAGAATCTGCGCTTCAACGAATCCCCCGTTTTCATGCTGAACAATCTGGACGCCATGGGTCCGTCGGTGCGCGTGAGCGCGAGTGAAGACGGCAGCCCGGGATTCGCGATCGTGGTGCCGCCCATCAAGGCGCACGATTTCAACTTCACCAGCCTGAGCGACGCCGTCTGATGACAGACCGAAGAGATTTCCTCAAGAAGAGCGCACAGGTCGCGGCCGCTGTCGCCGCCGCCAACGCGTGGAAGGCGACCGGAGGCGTGGCGAGCGCGTTCGCATCCGTCTCGACACGACCGGTCGAAGAGATCCCTGATTCAACGATTCGCGAGCTCATGATGACCGGGCTCAATGCCGCCAAGGTGGCCGGGGCGGGGTATGCGGACGTTCGCCTTGGACGCCAACGACAGAACTTCGTGTTCACGCGCGAGGATCACATCCAGAACGTGGTCGACACCGATTCAATGGGATGCGGCGTTCGCGCCCTCGTCGATGGCACCTGGGGATTCGCCGCCACGCGCGTCCTCACGAAGGACGGCGTGTCCGCGGCCGCGAAGGAAGCGGTCTCCATCGCCAGAGCAAATCGGAGCGCGCGCGACAGGCCCGTGGTGCTCACGCCGAATCCCCCCACGCCCAATGGCACATGGAAGAGTGCCTACGTCACGGATCCCTGGTCCGTGTCAGTGGAGGAGAAGGCGGCGCTGCTGCTCAAGGCAAACGCCGAAGCGCTGAAGGTGAAAGGCGTCAAGTACATCTTCAGCGGCCTGTTCTTCGTCAAGGAAGAGCGCAGCTACGCCAACACCGACGGCACGGTGACGACGCAAACTGCCATCCGCTCCTGGCCGCTGATGCAGATCACCGCCATCAACGCCGACCAGAGCGATTTCCAGAATCGCACGAACATCGCTGCGCCAATGGGGCGCGGCTGGGAATACGTGCTCGAGCGCGACCTCGCGGGACACGCGCAGCAGTGGGGCGAGGAGGCGGTGCAGAAGCTCACCGCCAAGCCCGTGGAAGTCGGCCGCTACGATCTCGTGCTGCATCCCTCGCACCTCTGGCTCACGATCCACGAATCGATCGCGCACCCGACGGAGCTCGATCGCGCGATGGGCTACGAGGCGAATTACGCCGGCACCAGCTTCGTGTCGCCGCCGGAAAAGATCCTCGGCCAGCTTCGCTATGGCCCCGAGATGATGAACATCCAGGGCGATCGCAATCAGGAAGGATGCCTCGGCACGGTCGGATGGGATGACGAGGGCGTGAAGCCGGAGCCGTTCCTGATCATCAAGAAGGGAGTCGTCAACGACTACCAGACCACGCGCGAGCAGGCGGCATGGCTCGACTGGTGGTACAAGAAGGAAGGACGGGAGACGCGCTCGCACGGCTGCTCGTACGCGCAGAACTGGGACAACGTCCAGTTCCAGCGCATGCCGAACGTGTCGCTCCTTCCCGGCGACAAGGAGCAGTCGTTCGAGGATCTCATTGCCGCCACGGACAAGGGCATCGCGATCATTGGCGACGGCTCGTTCTCGATCGACCAGCAGCGCTACAACGCGCAGTTCGGCGGCCAGGTGTTCCACGAGATCAAGGGCGGCAAGATCGTCGGCCAGCTCAAGGACGTCGCGTACCAGATGCGCACGCCGGACTTCTGGAATTCGATGGACATGATCGGGGGGAAGAAGAGCTACGAGATCGGCGGAAGCTTCTTCGATGGAAAAGGACAGCCGGGACAGATCAACGCGGTCAGCCATGGCGCCGTCCCGTCCCGCTTCCGCAACATCAACGTCATCAACACCGGGAGAAAGGCATGAGCCGCCCCCATCGCCTTTTGTCGCCGGAAGCGGCGCCGGAATCTGGAGTCCTGACGGCCGACGACGCACGAGCCCTGTTCGCACGGGTCGCCAAGCTGTCGAAGGCCGAGACGGTCGAGATGCAGGTGAACAGCAATCACACGGGCAATACGCGCTTCGCGGCGAATCAGATGTCGACGTCGGGAAGCGTCACCGACATGCAGCTCGGGGTGCAGAGCTCGTACGGCGCGAAGCACGCGGTGGTGGTCACCAACGACATCTCCGACGAATCGCTCGCGCGTGCGGTGGCAGAGTCAGAAGCGCTCGCGAAGCTCGCCCCGGATGATCCGGAAGCGATGCCGCCGCTCGGCGCCCAGACGTACGTTCCCGTGAGCTCGCACTTCGACACGACGGCGCGGCTCACCGCGGCGGACCGCGCGAAGGCGGCGCTCACGGCACTCGCGCCGGCGCGCGGCGCTGGCGATCTTCAGGCAGCTGGGTTCATCATTACCAGCGAGTCGTCGATCGCGCTCGGAAACACGAAAGGAATGTTCGCGTATCACCGTGCGACGAGCGCGAACTATCAGCTCACTGTGCGGACGGGAGACGGCACCGGATCAGGGTGGGCCGCCGCCGATCATCCGGATTGGTCGCAGCTCGACTTCAAGGCTGTGAGTGATCGCGCGATCGAAAAAGCGAAG
>DATHJR010000522.1:0-4190 GCA_035286525.1 Gemmatimonadaceae bacterium
GACGCGGAAACTGCGCGGCGCCAATCACGATCACGCAGGTGCCAGAGTCGTCCCGCGCACCGGCGCACGACACGGTGTCGCCATCCTTCGAGAGTACGACCCGTCCCGCGATTCGAACGTGGGCCCGCGACAGCGTTCGCGGCAACACCAGCGAGTAGCTCGCCGTCGATCCCTCGTTGTCGACCACGACACCGGTGGGCGTCAGCGCGTAGTGCGCCTCGCCATTCGATCCTGTCTGCGCCAGCAGCACCGTGCCCGCATCGACCCATCGCACCTGCAGCGCACCCGACGCCTGCACTGCGCGAAAGTCGACATCCACCTGCGCTCCCGGCACGAATGAGATGCCGCGCGAGGCAGCGTCGCTCGCAGCCGGCGCCGGCGCGACCGTCGCAGGAGCCTGCGTCACGCGCGCCAGAAGCCGCTCGGCATATCGGTTCAGGAATGTGCCCGGCACGCTCGCCGCCGCCACGCCTGCCACCGCGAGCAGCGCCGCGGCCGCGATGAGCAGATCGGGACGTCCGGACCGCGTACGCGCGCGCCTGATCACATCGTTCACGTTCACCAGCGGCACCCGGTGATCGATGGATGCCAGCAGCCGGCTCAGCTCCGCGTCGGCGAACTGCTCGTTAGAATCCGGCATCCGTGCTCCGGTTCGGGGAGACTTTCTGCATCGATTCGTACGCGCGGCGAAATGCGATCTTCGCTCGCGATAGCAACGACCCCACACTTCCCTCGGCCAGGTCCAGCGCGACCGACAGGTCGCGATAGCTATAGCCCTCTTCGCGCAGCAGCAGCAGTGCACGATCGCGCGGCGGCAGCAGCTCGAGCGCCCGTCGCACGAGCATCCGTCGCTCGGCCGACAGCACGTCTTCCTCCGGCGAAGGAGCGGCGTCGGCCATGAGCTCCCCCGGCGCGAACCGCTGCAGCAACCGCTGCTTGCGCGCCCTGCCTCGCTGTTCGTCCCGCGCCTGGTTCAGCGCCACCGACACGAGCCAGGCGCGCAGGTCATCCGGCATCGCACCTCTCCGATACAGGCGAACGAACGTCTCCTGCGCTATGTCGGACGCGAGCCCCGCGTCGCCGAGGTACCGGTCGACTATCCGGAATAGCTCCGCGAATCGCGCCGCGAACGCCGCGCGAAATTCCGCGTCGAAAGAGTGCGCGGCGGTCGAGTGTGCGGGCGCGATTTTCAGGGGCGTTACCGCGTCCTGTGCGAGCGAATGTTGCAATGCGACGAGGTCGTCTCCAGCGCGATCGAGAATTCGGCATGCAGCGAGCGTGCAGTCGCTGCCCGTCGTAAGAGGAGCGCGCGGGTCGGCTCGTTTGTGACAACGAGCGCCCAAGTCATGCTGCGCTCAGTACTTCCACTCGAGGCCGAAGGTGGCGCTGCGGCGCGGCAGGAGCAAAAGTGCGGACGAGCCGGCCGGCGCCGCAAGCATCCCCAGCGCGTTTCCGCGATTGAAGAGATTCGTGAGCCCGACGCTCGTCGTGAGGCCGCTCTCTCGTCCGAACAGCCGCAGCCGCCAGTCGTGCCTGACGCCGACGTCGAAGCGGACATACGCCGGCAGCCGCGCGCCATCGAGCGCCCCGACGATGCGCTGAGGCGAGCCGGCGAGATCGCCCTGTCCGGCGGACGATGTATACGGCGTCCACTCGATCGGATCCGCATAGAGGCTGGTCGGCGCGCCGCCGTGCACGGCGACGGCGACGCGGAGCACCGTGGATGGCTCCACGCGCACGCCCACGGCGGCCATCGCCGACTGCGCGGTGCCGTACGACGGCGTGTAGGAGAGTCCGCCGGCGCGCTGGGTCACCGACGACAGCGAATATCCGAGCTCACTTGTCACCCGCTCCCCATCGCGCGCCAGCGAGACGGACAGTCCGTTCGCGCGAGCGCTCCCGACGTCGAACGCGGTCGTCGCGAATGGCTGCGCTGTGACGGGGGCCACGAGCACGAGCCCCGACACATCGCGCGCGTATGCGGTGGCGCGCAGCGTGAGCGATCGTGACAGGCGCGCGTCGGCCGTCGCCGTCAGCTGATCGGCCTGTGCTGCCGGCACGACCTCGCCGTTGAAGGTCGACCCGGCGATGGCCGGAAGGGAGATGCCGGCGATGGCGTCGAACAACGATTCCTCGTTGCGCAGCGATTGCACGTACTGGTGGAGTCGTGCATAGCTCAAGCCGAACGACAGCGCGGAGCCTGGTGAAAATCGCGCGGAGAGCCGCGGCTCGAGACCGGCGCGCGCCGGCGCCACGAGCGCGTCACGCACTCCGGCCGCGAACGCCCAGCGCTCGCCCACGCTCCATTGCGCCTCGCCAAACGCCGACAGCAGCATGGGCGTATTCGCGAGCGCGAGCGGCGCACCGGCACCAGCCGTCGTGTTCGTGACGTCGTAGCGCACGTCATACCGATCCGCGCTCACGCCGCTCTGCACGTGCGCGCCGCCCCACATCCACGACGCGCTCGCAGCCGCGCCGAGATCCTCGAGACTGTTCGTGAGGCGCGAGGCGCCGGCCCACGAGAAGTCGGCATCGAAGCGCGTGCGCCACGCGCGCAGCTCCCAGCGTGTTGCACCATCGGAGTGCCAGCGCAGCGCATCCGTTCCGGTGCTCCACCCGAGCGCATTCATCATCTGCTGCGGGGCCTGTGCATCCTCGAGATCGTTTTCCCTGCGCGACTCGGCACGAGCGCCTGTAATCGGCGAATCCGCCTCCGGCGTTGCGTCGAAGGAGAGCCGGTCCTTGCTGTGAAACGCGAACGCCTCGAGCTCGCCACCGCGTGTGGGCACGGTGAATTTCGCGAAAAGGTCGCCAAACTCCGCGCCGCCGATGGAGCCCGAGGGCGAATCGGAGAGCGAGGCATCAAGACTGCGACGGAGCGCGACGAGAAAGGTGCCGTTGCGAATCGTGAGCGGCCCGCTCATCTCCTCGCGCAACGAGCGCGCGCCGAACGCGCCGCGCGTCTCAATGCGCGTCGTATCCGCCGGCATGGTGACGAGTCCGATCGCGCCCGCCGTCGCGTCGCCGAACGCCGCGCTCGGCGCGCCGCGAGCGAGCGAGACGCTCGAGATCACATCGGGGTTGAGCGCGGTGAGCGCGCCGGTCGAATGATACGGATTGAACACGGGCACCCCATCGATGGAGATGCCGTTCTCCGACGCGCCGCCGCCGAGCACGTGCAGCGATGTCGGCGCCTCGTCGCGCGCGCCCGCGAGTCCTCGCGATGCGAGGCTCTGCAGCGCATCTGCGCTCGCGAGCGCCGGATCGGCGTGGAGCATATCGCCCGACAGGACCGTCGAATCGAACCCATTCGGTGCGAGGGAGGTCGTCCGTCGCAGCGTCGCGCTGTCGCCGGCAAACGCTGCGTTGACTCGCAGCTCGCTGAGTCGCTCCGGGCGCGGCACGAGCACGATGTCGACGACGACGCGCGGCGCCGTGTTGAGGAGCACGTCGAGCTCGCGGGGATCGAACCCGATGCGGCTCACGCGAAGGTGATAGGTGCCGGAGGGCAACCCGGGCAGCGCGTATCGTCCGGCCGAATCCGTGAGCACGCGTATCGCCGAGTCGGGGGCCGCGGCGCTCGTGATCTCGATGAGCGCCGCGACCACTGGAGCCGACGCGTCCGAGGAGCGCACGCTTCCCTCCAGCGACGCGACTCCGGAAGCATGGAGGATGGCGAGGACGAGGGCGAGGCTCACGCACCAATCTAGGGCTGCGCAAGACTACACGACAGCCGCGGCGGCGCTCAGAATTCGTTGTGGGCGCGGAACTTTTTCACAAGTACCGCTCGCGCGCCTTAACCGATTGTTAGAATCCCCGAGCCTGAGTCGAACTGCGACGCGTACGACGTGAGACTGGAGGTCTGTTGTCCGCCTTCCCACATGCCGGAATCCGAGAAACGCGCGCCGTGGTTCGGGCAGGTGAAGCCGTTCCCGTTCGAGCTCACCGTGCCGCCCTGATGCGGACAGATGCGCGAGACGACGTCGAACGTGTCGGCTCCGGTTCGAACCACAGCGAGAGGATTGCCGCTCGCCGAGACGTAGGCAACCCCGCCGACGTTCGCGAGCGAGGGATAATCCGATACCTTCAGCGTGAGGCTCACGGTTGCCGGTGCCGTCGGGCCGCCACTCCCCACGCAGCCGGCAAGCATGATGGCAACGCCGGCGAGCGAGCCCTGAATCATGAATTGA
>DATHJR010000523.1:0-3828 GCA_035286525.1 Gemmatimonadaceae bacterium
GTGGAGTCCTTCGCGTACGCGCGCGCGCACGATCTCGCGGTGACCGTGCACGCTGGCGAGGGCGACGGCGCGGCCTCCGTTCGCCAGGCAGTGCACTTCTGCGGCGCCAACCGCATCGGGCACGCGACCCGCCTCTTCGAGGATCAGTCGCTGACTCAGTACGTGAACGACCGCCGGATCCCGCTGGAGATCTGCCTCACCAGCAACGTCCAGACACGCGTCGTGCAATCGTACGAAGCTCATCCACTGCGCTCGTACTACCGGCACGGACAGGTGGTCGTGCTCAACACCGACAACCGCCTAATGAGCGGCGTGACGCTCACCGACGAATACGCGCACGCCGCGTCGTTGCTCGGATTCACCTTTCGCGAGCTCGCGCAGGTCGCACGCAACGGCTTCGAGAGCGCCTTCGCATCGTGGCACGAGCGCCGCACGATGCTCGACACCTTCGATCGCGAGCTGCCGTCGCTCCTCTCGCAATCGTGAGCGCAAACGCGGAGATGGTGGCGCGCGCGGCCGAGATGGTGCGAGGGAAGCTCGGCGGGGACATCGCCACCGCGCTCATTCTCGGCTCCGGACTCGGCGGCCTCGCCGATCGGGTCGAGAGCGCCATCTCGATACCGTATCGCGCCATTCCGAGTTTTGCACCGTCGAGCGTCCCCGGCCACGCGGGCCGCTTCGTCGCCGGAACGCTGGGTGGGCGCCGCGTGATCGTCGCCGCCGGCCGCTATCATCTCTACGAGGGTCACCTCGTGAGCACGGTCGCGCTGCCCACGCGCGTGCTCCACGCGTGCGGCGTGCGCACGCTCTTCGTCTCGAACGCGGCCGGCGGAATCAATCGCACGTTTCGCGCGGGCGATCTGATGATCATCGAGGATCACCTGAACCTCATGTCGCACACGCCGCTCGCGGGCCCCCAGTACGCGGGCGAGACGCGATTTCCCGACATGTCGGCGCCGTACGACGCTGCGCTCAACCGCGCCCTGCGCGACGCCGCGCTCGACGCCGGCATCGCGATCGCGAGCGGCGTGTACGCGGCGGTACTGGGCCCGTCCTACGAGACGCCCGCGGAGATTCGCATGCTCGAGAGGCTCGGCGCGGACGCCGTCGGGATGTCGACGGTGCCGGAGGTGCTCACCGCGCGCGCGCTGGGGATGAGGGTAGCCGGCATCAGCTGCATCACAAACGCGGCCGCAGGGTTGAGCAACACCCCGCTCCGTCATGCCGAAGTGCTCGAGACCGCCGCACGCGTGGCGGCGAGCTTCGAAAAGCTCGTGACTGCCTTCGTGCAGAGAGTGGCGTAGCTGGACGGCCGGCAGCGTGAGCGCGAACCTCCGAAAGCTGCTAGTCCGCCCAGTGGTTGAGCGGTCCGTGACCGGTGCCCAATGCGGGCGCGCTCGCGATCGCGCGGTGCACCCAGTCGATCGCCAGCTCCACTGATGCCTCGAGCTCGTGGCCAGTCGCGAGAAGCGCCGTGACTGCGGACGAAAGTGTACATCCGGTTCCGTGAGTGTGCCTGGTATCGAGGCGCGGATGCGAGAAAACGCGCACGCGGTCGCCATGCACGAGAACATCGATCGCGGCGTCCCCCACGAGATGCCCACCCTTGACGAGGGCGGCCGTCGCTCCTCGCGCCACGAGCACCCTCCCGGCTCGCTCCATCCCCTCGACGTCGCGCACCGTGCCGCCCACGAGCACTTCCGCCTCGTCGAGATTCGGAGTTACCAGCGTCGCGAGCGGTATGAGCAGCTCTCGCAGCGCCGTCACGGCATCTCCGATGAGCAGCGCGTCGCCGGACGCCGAGACCATCACCGGGTCGACGACGAGCGGGGCAAGCGCGTGCCGGCGAATCGACGCCGCCACGGCCTCGACGATCGCCGAATCCGCGAGCATCCCGGTCTTGGACGCCGCGGGCCGCAGGTCGCCGGCCACCGCGTCGATCTGCGCCTCGATCATCGACACTGGAATCGGCACCCACGCCTGCACGCCGCGCGTGTTCTGCGCGGTGATGGCGGTGATCACCGACGTCCCGAACACGTGGAAATGGTGGAATGTCTTCAGGTCGGCCTGGATGCCTGCGCCGCCGCCGGAATCGGATCCGGCAATGGTGAGGGCGATCGGCGGCGGGGCCATCGCCGAAGGATGCCCTCTACGTCGCATCGCGACAACGGCGCGTGACCCTCGCCCGGACGGCGCCGTCATTTCTAACCGGCGCTCGTTCCGCACTCCTCGCACTGCTCGGTAAATCATGGATCTCCAGCCTATCTCAGCACTGTTGATCACCGGCGACTCACCCGCATCGCGCCTCCTCAGTGCCTCGCTCGCGCCGTCCGTCCCCTCGCGCCTCGCGGCATTCACACTGACGCCTGTTGGCATGGGCGAGGAAGCGCTCGCGCGCCTCGAAGATCAGCGCGTGGACGTGGTGCTCCTCGACCTCACCGGCCCACTCGATACCGCGATGGACCTGTTGATCCGCGCACGCGTGCAGGCTCCCGATGTTCCTGTCGTCGTGCTCGTGGAGCCCGGCCACATGGGCATGTCGAGCGGCGCCGCGGCGATCGAGGCCGGTGCCTGCGACTCCATCGTGAAGGAGGACCTCAGCACGGCACTTCTCGCGCGAGTGCTCCACTACGCCATCGAGCGCTATCGCCTTCACGCCACGCTCGGCCAGCTCTCGCTCACGGATCCGCTCACGGGGCTGTACAACGCACGCGGCTTTCGGACGCTCGCCGAGCACCACCTGAAGCTCGCGCATCGCACCCGCGGGCTGGTCATCGCGGTGGCGGATGTGCGCGCGCTCGACAGTATCAATGACACCCATGGTCGCGAAGCGGGTGACCGCGCGCTCGTCGCCGCGTCGCAGGTGATTCGCGAGACCTTCCGCGCCTCGGACGTGATCGCGCGCATCGGCAACGACGACTTCGCGACACTCATGCTCGATGCGTCGGATGACACTACTGAGCTCGTCGCGCCGCGGCTTCGGCAGCGCCTCGAGGCCTATCGCGCAGCACACCGCGACTCACCGTGGATGCTCGGCATGACCGTGGGTCTCGCCCGAGTCGCGCTGGGGACGCACCCGGAAATCGATGCGCTCCTCGCCGAGGCGGGGGCCGCCGCCGCCGCGCAGCAGGTGAAGGTGGCGTAGGTTTCGGGCAGGCCGCAGCAAGCTTTTCTCTCATCCTGCATCCATGCCCGCGAAGCTGCTGACCCTTGCCCGCGATCTGCAGCGTCGCAAGGCACGCGAGCGCCAGCGACTCTTCGTCTGCGAGGGCGTGCGCGCGACAGAGGAGCTGCTTCGGAGCCCGCTCGAGATTCGCGGCGTGCTCGCGGCCCCCGCACTCGCGAGCGCCGCGCGCGGCGTGGCCCTTCGCGATGCGATCGACGCTCGCGGCATCAGCGTGCTCGAAGTGGACGAGGCCGACTTTGCGACCGCCACGTCAACCGACGCCCCGCAGGGCATCCTCGCAATCGCCGCGATCCCCGACACCACGGCGGCATCGCTCGCACTCCCCCCGCGCGCCCGGCTGCTCGTTCTCGATGCCGTGCAGGATCCCGGAAACGCCGGGACCATGCTGCGCACCGGCGCTGCGCTGGGCGCGTCCGCCACGCTCGCAACCCCGGGCACCGTTGACCTCTGGAACGCCAAGGTCGTCCGTAGCGCAATGGGTGCTCTCTTTCACTATCCCGCGCTCGCTCTCACCTGGGATGCGCTCGACTCGCTCCTCGCCAGCAACGACATCCCGCTGTGGGGTGCAGACGCGGCCGGCCAATCGATCGAGACGATCGCCCCACCGACGTCGGTCGCGCTCGTCGTCGGCAACGAAGGCG
>DATHJR010000524.1:0-4399 GCA_035286525.1 Gemmatimonadaceae bacterium
CTGACGACGGGCGATCTCCGCGCGGGCTCGGCGCGCCACGCTCCGACCGTGGCGCGTAGCTGCGCGGACCGCGATCGGAGGACGGGCTGCGCTCAGGGCGCGATCCACGATCGGAGCGCTCGAAGCGCGGACTCGAGCTCCGCTCGCCGCGATCGCCGCGTTCCGTGCGGCTCGACGGCTTGTCGTTGTCCACGCGCATCGTCAGCCGTTTTCCGCGAACCGTGATCCCGTTCATCTTCGTCGCGACCTGCTCGGCCACCGGCGTCGAGATCTCGACGATGGAGTGCGTGTCGCGCAGCTCGATCTTCCCGATCTGATCGGAGCTGATCCCGGACTCGTTCGCGATGCTGCCGACGAGATCGCGCGGCGTCATGCCGTCTGCCTTGCCGGCGTTTACAAAGAGGCGGCTCATCGCGCCGCGCGACTCCGGGGTGCGCGATGGCGCGCCGCGCGAGAAGCTGCCGCCGCGGGATGGGCCGTCGCGTGATCCGCGATCGGGACGCGTGCTGCGGTCGCCGCGATCCGGGCGCTCTCCGCGATCACGGTCTAGGCGCTCCCCGCGAGGCGGGCGATCGCTGCGCTCGCTCCTCTCCGGACGGTCGCTGCGATCCGCTCGCTCGGCCCGCTCCGTTGGCGCGGCGCGCTCGGCGGGCGCCGCGGCGCGTTCGATCTTCTCGGCCTTCTCGGCCGGCTTCTCGCGCTCGCGCTCGAGCAACCGAAGCGCGGCCGCGGCGATCTCGACGCCGTCGAACTCCGTGAGCAGCGGCTCGATCGCGATCAGTTCGCGCGCGTTGATGCCATTCGCAAGCGCGGCGCGAAGCTCATCGCGCACCTTCTCGTCGCGCGAGCGCGCACGCGCGCCCGGTCCGGAGAGCACGAACGGCGTCACGCGACCGCCGCCCGCGAGCACGCGCAGCGCCGGAATCTGGCGCGCGGTGGCGAGCGCGATGACCGCGCTCCCCGAACTCGCGAGCGTCTGCAGCGCCTCGGCGGACATGGGCGACTCGTAGAGCACGACGAGCGATACGTTCTCGACCGGCTCGCCGCGCGTGATCACGATCGACGGCGCATCGTCGGCGATGCCGAGCGCGCGAAGGGTGTCCGCGACTTCCAGCGCCGCGTCGTCGGAGCGAGCGTAGACGGCTGCACGCTCGGGATCGGTGTCATCGAGTAGTCGCCGGAACGCGCTCTCGCGCGCCTGCGGTGCGATGGCGACGTAGCGCAGGTCGACTGCAATCTCCTCCTCGACGGTTGGTCCCGTGCTGCGACGCGCGCGACGCGCGTAACGCTCGGCGAGCGCCTCGACGGCGGCGGTCATGTGCGACGCGACGATGACTCGCGCGGCATCCTTCGGCACCTCGGCCATCACTGCCTCGAGCGGCTCACCAGCGGCGTCGCTCATCGCGTCGGCCCAGGCGAGCACCAGCGTGTGGACGGAATCGAGCTTGATCGCGGATGCGCGAATGAGCTCGAGAATGTCGGCCGGAGTGCCGGCGATGACGGTAGCGGGACGAATGCGCTGGAGCCGGGCTGCGCGGCGCCATGCGGTAACGGGGAGAACGCGCGCCGGCGTGCCGCTGCGCGCGCGGGTCGCCGCTTCGGCGATCAGGACCGCGGTCTCGGTATCGGGGGTGAGCACGAGGAGCTGCGTGTCGGCGTTTTCCGGATCCAGGCGCCCGAGCGCAGGCTCGATGAACTGCGAAACAGCGGCCGCGTCGTGCGGCAATACGTGCAATACGTTCTGATTGCGGGCGACAGCAGGTCGCTCCCGCTCTTCCAGGTCTTGGTCCACCAAACCCCCGATTTTCAATGGCGCGGCAACGTGCCGGCGTGGTAAAGTATACCAAGCCGACCACTCTCACTCTAGTCGCCAGAGCTACGCCGTGACCGAAACCACGACGCTGCGCGCGTTTGCGCCATCCGCGAACGTCGCGTTCCTGAAAGAATCCGCCACGATTGCGGTCTCCGCGCGCGCGCGGGCCCTGAAGGCCCAGGGGCGCAATGTGATCGACCTCGGTGCCGGCGAGCCGGATTTCGACACGCCGGAGTTCATTCGGCGCGCGGGCCAGCGCGCGATCGACGCGGGCGCGACGAAGTACACCGCGACCGAGGGCATTCTGCCGCTGCGCGAGGCGATCGCGGCGCAGACGAATGGGCGCTGGGGCGGCGACGAGATCAAGGCGGCGGACGTCGTCGTGTCGAACGGCTCGAAGCAGTCGCTGTTCAACGCGTGCTTCGCGCTCTTCGGCGAGGGAGACGAAGTGCTGATCCCGACGCCGAGCTGGACGAGCTACTACGAGATGGTCGCGCTGAGCAGGGCGAAGCCGGTGTCGGTGGTGGGCGATCCGCAGAATGGGCTGAAGGTGACGGCCGCGTTCCTGGATGCGGCGTCTACGCCCCGCACGCGCGGGATCATGCTCAACTCGCCGTGCAATCCCACGGGTGCGGTCTATAGCGCCGACGAGCTGGGAGAGATCCTGGCCCTCGCGGACGATCGAGACTGGTGGGTGCTGAGCGACGAGATCTATCGCCGCATCTCGTACGGCGGGCCGGCGGCGTCGGTGCTCGATCTCTCGACGCGCCGCGACCGGCTGATCGTGATCGACGGTGTCGCGAAGGCGTACGCGATGACGGGGTGGCGCATTGGGTGGACCGTGGCGCCGCGCGCCGTGAGCGCGACGATGGGCGCCCTCCAGTCGCACACCACGTCGAATGCCGCGGCGGTGTCGCAGCACGCGGCGCTCGAGGCGCTGACGAACGTCGACGCGGCGGAGAAGGCAATCGCATCGATGGTCGCGGAATTTCAGGCGCGGCGCGACGCGGTGGTGAAGGAGGCGCGCGTCGCGCCCGGGCTGCAGTTCGTTTTTCCCGAGGGCGCGTTCTATCTGTACGCGAACGTCGCGACGTCGCAGGGCGGCGATGGAACTGCATTTGCGGCGGCGCTGCTCGAGAAGCACGACATCGCGATCGTCCCCGGTGCGGCGTTCTTCACCCCGGACTGGGTGCGGCTGTCATACGCGGCGCCGCGCGAACACGTGATCGCCGGAGTGCAGCGGCTCGTGGAGCTCTACCAGTCGTACGGCGGATAGCGGATACGCGAATCGTTAGTGCGATGAGGTGGAAACTCGTAGTCATTCCTAGTCGCGAGCCCCAGCTCGGTGGCGCTTGACACGGTTCTCGCAGATCACGCGATAGAACTTCGGTTCACGACCGAAATGCAGCAGAAGGCCCACTTCCAGGTTCGTCGCGCACAGGTAGCTGAACAACTGCCTTGAAGCGCGGGGATCCAGGCGCTCCGTCGCTTTGGTCTCGAGGACGAGCCTCTCATCGACGATCATATCGAGCGTCTGCCAAGCAAGTGGCTCTCCTCGATAGTAGACCATCACTGCCACCTCACGATCTACGCGATGACCCTTGGCGACCAATTCTCGTTCCAGGGCGAGCGCGTAGAGGTATTCGCGAAAACCGAACCCGAGTTCTTTGTGAACGTCATAGAAGGCTCCGATGACGGAGCGTGTCAGTGCCTCCTCCAGCAGCCCGCCCTCCCGCTTCGAAGTCATCCGGCACTGTCCGTTCATTCCGTTGATTCGTGTCATCAATCTGTTAGTGCCTGTATCGCGCAGTCACGGACCGCTTTCGCAACTGCCGCTCGGGCTGGCCTGAACAGTGTGAAAAACGAAGCGAACGGATCAGACGGATGAAACGGATCAGACTCCAAGTGGACAACGAATCTCTCACGCACGTCGCTAGTTGGCTTCGGCCTTCCGCTCGTCGAGGCACCAGTTGGGGCGCGTGCGGAAGATCTCCTGCCACTTGCCCCCTCTCCATCCGAGCACGGAGAGAAAGGTGTCGCCGCCGTACTGCCAACCCTGCAGCACGATCTCATCGATGCCGTCGCCGTCGATATCGAGATGATCGAAGTAGCGCCGAAATGCGGCGCCTGCGAGCGGGCCGTTGATCTGATGCGAGAAGGTCGCGTGATAAACATGGGACGCATCCCTGTCTGCGATCACGACGAGATGCGTGGCACGCGTGGCCGTCGACGCGGGCTTGTCCGCGCTGCCGTCATTGAACGATGCGATGATCGTCGGCCCGCTGCCGACACCGGTAGAGATCGCCATCGCGTGGAAGTCGAGCGAGTCGAGCTTGCTCGCGTTGATGCCGGCATTCTCCGCGATCTCCCGCGAGACCGCGTGCGCGATGCGGGTCACCGAATCCTGACTCATGGGCGCGATGGCGCGCGGCTTTCCGATCGTCGCCGTGGACGCGAGGAAGTCGAGCGTGAACTCGGAGGCGGGCCGTCCGTTCACCTTGACGCTCGACATGGGAGTCAGGGTCGCGCAACCGGGAAGCTCGTAGAGCGCTCCGCTCTTGTCGGACCACATGCCGCGCTTCACAT
>DATHJR010000525.1:0-10304 GCA_035286525.1 Gemmatimonadaceae bacterium
AATCCGGCACGACGCGAGCGCATCGTGGATCGATCGCATCCACGGGCTTCGGCGGCCACTGCTGCTCTCGCTGCGCAACGCGTTCCGGCGGCGCTGGCGGATGGCGCTCACGCTGGTGACGCTGGCGTCCGGCGGCGCGGCCTTTCTGGGCGCGCTCGATCTGCGCGCGGCCATCCGCGCGTCGGTGCAAACGCTCTATGAAGACCGGCTGCGCTTCGACGTGGCCGTTCGACTCTCGAATCCGCATGCAGCGGACAGCGTTCTGGCGACCGTAACACGCGTCGCTGGTGTGGCGCACGCCGAGGCATTCGCGGGGGCGCGGGTGACGCTCGCCGATGCGGACGAGCTGGAGGCATCGATTCCGGTGACTGCGATCCCGTCCGACTCGCGGCTCCTCACGCTTCGGGTGACCCAGGGGCGCGCGCTCGGCGATAGTGCGGCGCCCGAGTTCGTCGTCACCAGGCAGCTGCTCGATGAACATCCATCGCTCGCTCAGGGCGGCCAGGTCGAGTTGATGATCGGAGGCCGGCGGTCGCGATGGACGGTGGTTGGAATCGTCGAGTCCGCGGGGCCCGGGGCGGCCGCATTCGCGACGCGCGCATCGCTCGCCCGTGTGACGGGTGATGCGAGAGTGAGCTCCGTCGTCGTGCGCACGACCAGCCGCGACGGAGCGCGACAAGGGGAGGTACTGCAACGTGTGCGCGATAGCCTCGAGGGCGACGGGATGGCTGTCGAATCGAGTCAGCTCATGCAGGCGAGCCGCCGCGCGATCGAGGATCACCTGCTGATGGTCGGCGACTTCCTGCTCGCGATGGCGCAGCTGACGATACTCGTTGGTGCGCTCGCGCTCGCGTCGACGATGAGCCTTGCGGTGCAGGAGCGCACGAGGGAGATCGGCGTGTTGCGTGCAATGGGCGGCACCCCGCGCTCGATCATGACGATGGTGCAGGCTGAGGGGCTCGTCATCGTGTGCCTGAGTTGGGCGATCGCCGTTCCGCTATCGCTGCCGATCAGCGTGCTGCTCGGCCGTGCGTTCGGCCGCATCCTGTTGCCGGTGCCGACGTCCTTCGTTCCGCAGGGAGGGGCCGTGGCGGTGTGGCTCGCGCTTGCCGTGGTGGTGTCGGTGCTGGCATGCGCGTGGCCCGCCCTTCGCGCCACACGCACCCCGATCGTCGCGGCGCTCGCGTACGAGTGAGGGCTCGCCGCCTCCTTACTCGGGGCTAGATTCACGGGTGGAGGGACCATGCCCTACTACTCGTGGCGACGAATCCCGGTCGTCGACTCCTGCCAATGACATCGCTCGAGCTGAGGTCGACGATCACGTGCCCCTACTGTGGCGAGCGCGAAACGATGAGCATGCCTACCGACGCATGTCTCTTCTTTCACGAATGCACGAGCTGTCATCGGACGCTGCGTCCCAGGAGCGGCGACTGTTGCGTCTTCTGCTCGTATGGCGACGTACCGTGTCCGCCGAGGCAGCACGGGTCTGATGGGAGCTGTGGCGCGAGCGATGCGCCATGAGCGCAACATGAGCGCAACGTGAAATCCGTGACTCGAGATTCTGGACGATTGGCCGGAAGCGCGGGCGTAATTGCAGCAACCCTTGCCGCACTTTGTTGTGCGGGTCTTCCCATCATCGTCAGCGTTCTGGCGGCGACCGGTTTGAGCTTTCTTCGACGGGATGCGATCCTGCTTCCGCTCATCGCGGTTGCGCTCGCTGTCGCACTGTGGGGATTCTGGCGCGGGCGTCACGCGCATCATTCGTCGGGCCCGCTCGTTCTGGGACTCGCGGGATCGGTCGCACTCGTTGCCGGCGTCGTACCACTGCATGGACCGATCGCGAAGCTCTTCATCGGCGTTGGCGCGCTGGCATTGCTGGGCTCCGCCATATGGAACGCACGCCTTCCGCGCGCATGCGCGATCCCCGCGGCCGCCATCCAATAGAAACACGAACGGCTTTCGTTCGCGGCCTCAACGGGGCAAGACCGACCCGATACGGGACGAGCTCAGCGGCACGGCGAGCCATCGTCCCGGCAGCGTCCCTAGGCAAGCGAGAGGGAGCGTGCCACGCGCGACACCGCGACACCGGCGCTAGCAAGAGATCAGATCATCAGGGATAATTGTCCTACGTTCTCCCAAGTCGCGTCTCTGCACGCTCGTTGCAACCGCGAATCCCACTCTGGAAGCGCTCACAAGAGGACTACATGCAGCTAGGGATGATCGGGCTCGGGCGCATGGGCGCCAACATGGTGCGACGCCTCATGCGGGCGGGGCACGCCTGCGTGGTGCACGACACTGCAGCCGCCGCGGTGCAAAAACTTGCCACCGAGGGCGCGACCGGCGCGATCGAGCTGGATGACTTCGTTGCGAAGCTCACCACTCCCCGCACGATATGGTTGATGGTGCCAGCGGGGGTGGTGGATACCACGCTCGATGCGCTCCTTCCCAAACTGGCCGCCGGCGATGTCGTGGTGGACGGAGGAAACTCCTATTACCGCGATGACATCGTGCGCGCAAAGCGGCTCGCCGAGCGCGGAATTCGGTACCTCGACATCGGCACGAGCGGCGGCATTCTCGGTCTCGAGCGTGGATACTGCCTCATGATCGGCGGAGAAGCGGATGCTGTGCATCGTCTCGATCCGATCTTCGCCACGCTTGCTCCAGCGGCAGGAACCACGACGCAAACTCCCGGACGCGAAGGACGTCGCGGGACAGCGGAGCGCGGTTATCTGCACTGCGGTCCTCATGGCGCCGGCCATTTCGTGAAAATGGTTCACAACGGCATCGAGTACGGAATGATGGCGGCGTACGCGGAAGGGATGAACATTCTCAAGCACGCAAACGTGGGAGAGACCACGCAGGTCGCGGATGCCGAGACCACGCCGCTTCGCGATCCCACGGCGTACCGGTACGACTTTGATCTTCCGGACATTGCAGAGGTGTGGCGTCGCGGCAGCGTGGTCGCATCGTGGCTGCTCGATCTCACCGCCGCTGCACTCGCGGCGAACCCGGAGCTCGACCACTTCGCGGGCCGCGTGTCGGACTCGGGGGAGGGGCGCTGGACGCTCGAGGCGGCGATCGATGAGGGAGTGCCGGCGAACGTCCTCTCCGCCGCACTGTTTTCGCGATTCACCTCGCGTGGTGAAGCGGACTTCCAGAACCGCCTTCTCTCCGCGATGCGCGCCGAGTTTGGGGGCCACGCGGAGAAGGCCGCCAAGTGACATCGGGAGAAGCGCCACCGCGATCGGTCGTCCGCATATTGCCCGATGCCGCTGCGCTCGCCTCCGCGGCCGCCGAACGAGTTGTCGTGGCCGCGGAGCACGCGATCAACGCAGGGCGGGAATTCGTAGTCGCGCTCTCGGGCGGATCGACGCCGCGGGGCACGTACGAGCTACTCGCGCGTGAGCCGTTGACATCGCGGGTGGACTGGTCACGCGTGCAGGTTGTGTGGGGTGACGAGAGGTGCGTGCCGCCGGACGACGCGGAGAGCAACTACCGAATGGCGCGCGAGTCACTTCTCGATCACGTGCCGATTCCGGCGACGAACGTCCATCGCATCCATGGCGAAGATGACCCCGCCCGCGCAGCCGCATCCTACGAGGCGACTCTCCGCACATTGTTTCGCACGTCGAACGGCCCACCCTCTACCGCTCCCGGAAAAAACATCGATCTCGCTCTGCTCGGACTAGGCGACAACGGACATACGGCTTCGATCTTTCCGCAAAGCGCGGTTGTAAATGAGCAGTCGCGCTGGGTGATGGCGGACTTCGTGGCCGCGGTGTCGATGTGGCGAGTCACGTTGACATCCCCGATCCTGAGTGCCGCGGCCGAGATTCTGTTTCTGGTGTCGGGCGGCACAAAGGCGAACGTGCTCAAACGCGTACTCGAAGGACCTCGCGATCCCAGAGAGCTGCCCGCGCAGCTGATCGTACCGACGCGCGGGCGCATCCAATGGTTGGTGGATAGGGCGGCTGCCGCGCAGCTCGAGACGGCGTCATGAAGATCAGCCCGCTCGCTGGACACTCGCCGCCCGCCGCAATGCTGCTCGACGTCTCGAAGCTGATCACCGCCTACTACTCCGAGCTCCCGGATCCCTCGGTGCCGGCCCAGCGAGTGTTCTTCGGCACTTCGGGACATCGCGGCTCGGCGTTCGAAAAAAGCTTCAACGAATGGCACGTGCTGGCGATCAGCGAATCGATATGCCGCTATCGTCAGCAGCAAGCCCTCGACGGTCCGCTTTTTCTCGGGATCGACACGCACGCGCTGTCCGAGCCGGCGTGCGCGACTGCGCTCGAGGTGTTAGCGGCGCACGGCGTCGATGTCATGCTCGCGGAGCATGACGACTACACTCCGACCCCCGCGGTGTCGCATTCCATTCTGTGCTACAACCGCGGGCGAGCCACCGGGCTCGCCGATGGTATCGTCATCACAC
This sequence comes from Gemmatimonadaceae bacterium, assembly GCA_035286525.1. Classification (GTDB taxonomy): domain Bacteria; phylum Gemmatimonadota; class Gemmatimonadetes; order Gemmatimonadales; family Gemmatimonadaceae; genus FEN-1250. Next base: position 4,433 of record DATHJR010000525.1, read on the forward strand.
CGTCGCACAATCCTCCCGCCGATGGAGGAATCAAGTACAACCCACCCAATGGCGGACCCGCGGATACGTCCGCGACGAGCTGGATCCAGGCGCAGGCGAATGAGATCATGGAGGGAGGTCTCGCCAGCGTAAAACGACTTCCCTATCAGCAAGCGCTGCGCGCAGCCACAACGCATCGGCACGACTACCTCAACAATTACGTTCGCGATCTCGGCAACGTGGTCGACATGGACGCTATTCGCAGCTCGGGCGTTCAGATGGGCGTGGATCCTCTCGGCGGAGCTGGCGTCCACTACTGGCCTGCGATCGCCGATCTCTATCACCTCGATCTGACGGTCGTCAGCGATGTCGTCGACCAGACGTTCCGATTCATGTCGGTGGATTGGGATGGCCAGATCCGCATGGATCCGTCGTCTCCATACGCGATGCAGCGATTGATCGATCTCAAGGATCGCTTCGACATCGCGTTTGCCTGCGATACGGATCACGATCGTCACGGGATCGTTTGTCGCAGCGCGGGATTGTTGCCTCCGAATCACTTTCTGTCGGTAGCGATTTACCATCTTTGTCAGAATCGGCCGCAGTGGTCGCCGAATGCAGGCGTGGGGAAGACCGTCGTCAGCAGCGCGATGATCGATCGTGTGACTGCGAAGCTTCGCCGGCGACTGAATGAGGTACCCGTCGGCTTCAAGTGGTTCGTCGACGGACTTGTCGATGGCACGATCGGCTTCTGTGGCGAAGAAAGCGCGGGCGCAACGTTCCTGCGTCGCGATGGCACGACGTGGACGACGGACAAGGACGGTATCGTGCCGGCGCTGCTCGCGGCCGAGATAACCGCGTGCGCGAATCGCGATCCTGGAGAGATCTACGACGCGCTGGCTCTCGAATTCGGCAAGCCGTCGTACGACCGGGTAGAGGCGCCTGCGACGCTGGAGCAGAAAAAAATTCTCGCAGCGCTCGCGCCCGCGCAGGTGAAGTGCGATGATCTCGCGGGCGAGAAAATACTGAGCATCATCACCGAGGCTCCGGGGAATCATGCGCCAATCGGTGGTGTGAAGGTGTCGACCGAAACCGGGTGGTTTGCGGCGCGCCCGTCAGGCACCGAGGACATCTACAAGATTTACGCGGAGAGCTTCCGCGGAGTGGATCAGCTGAACAGGATCCTCGCGGAAGCGCAGGGGATCGTCGATACGGCGCTGGCGTCGGGGGCTCCGGACGCGACGCGCTCACTATGATGTCGCCCAATCACTAGAGGGAGCTCGAGATGGACAAAGTAAACGGTACCGCTCCGTCTGATGCGTTGGTGCTATTCGGCGTAACGGGTGACCTCGCCTACAAGCAGATCTTTCCCGCGCTCTATGCGATGGTCAAGCGCGGTGCCCTCGCCGTGCCCGTGATCGGAGTGGCGGGCTCACCCATGAGCATAGCGGCGCTGCGGAAACGGGTCACGCAGAGCATCCGGCACTCGGGCGCCGTCGTGAGTCCTCGCCCGCTGAGGGTCCTGCTTTCCCTGATGCAGTACGTATCGGGCGACTACAATGACCCGGAGACATTCCAGGCGCTCAAGCGCGCGCTCGGGAAGGCGCATCGGCCCGCGCACTACCTCGCCATTCCCCCGGTGCTTTTTGAAACGGTGATTCTGGGTCTCGGCAGTGCGGGGCTGACGAAGAATGCCCGCGTCATCGTGGAGAAGCCATTCGGGCGCGATCTCGCCTCGGCGCGCGAGCTCAATGCCGTGGCGCGCACGGTATTCCCCGAGGACTCCATCTTCCGGATCGATCACTATCTGGGGAAGGAGGCGATCATGAACATCCTCTACTTTCGTTTTGCGAACTCCTTTCTCGAGCCCATCTGGAATCGCAATTTCGTCTCGAGCGTTCAAATCACGCTCGCCGAAGAGTTCGGCGTGAACGGTCGCGGCGCGTATTATGAAAGTGCGGGATGCCTTCGCGACGTGGTTCAGAACCATCTCTTTCAGATCGTCGCTCTTCTGGCGATGGAGCCGCCGGCGTACCGCGGCTACGGAGCGGTACAAACCGAAAAGGCCAAGGTACTCCAGGCCATGCGCCCGCTCACGCAGCGCGACGTGGTACGTGGCCAATACAGCGGGTATCGAAGAGAGCCAAACGTTGCGCGCGACTCCGACGTCGAAACCTTCTGCGCCGTCAAACTGCACATCGATTCCTGGCGCTGGAACGGCGTGCACTGGTATCTGCGCTCCGGGAAATATCTTCCCGTGACCGCCGCGGAAGTGTTGGTGGAGCTGAAGCCACCGCCGGCGAAGCTCTTCGCAGATTCCGCTCCGTTGACGGGACCTGCTAACTACTTGCGCTTTCATCTTTCCCCGCACGCCGCGGTTGCGCTCGCTGCTCGCGTGAAACGTCCCGGAAAGGAATTCATAGGCGACCAGGAGGAGCTCTACATGTGCGAAGAGCTGCTCGGCGCCGAAGCGCCGTATGAGCGACTGCTCAGCGACGCGATGATCGGCGATGGAGCGCTCTTCACCCGCGAGGATGCGGTGGAGGCGGCCTGGATCGCGATCGATCCGGTGCTGAAGCATCATCACAAGACTCTCCCGTACAGGCGCGACACATGGGGTCCCAAGGAGGCCGCGGAGCTGCTCCGGACTGGAGTTTGGCACAACCCCACGGCAGCCGGAACGAGTGAATGAGCGAATGAGCCAAACTCACGACGTCGTATTTCTGCTCGACTGTGATAACACCCTAATCGACAATGATCGCGTGCAGACCGATCTCCGCGACCACCTCGAGCGCGAGTTCGGTGCCCAGAGCCGCGACCAGTACTGGGCGATCCTGGAGGAATTGCGCAGCGAGCTGGGCTACGTCGATTACCTTGGCGCGCTACAGCGCTATCGTCTGGAGGATCAGTGCGACACACGGCTCCTGACGATGTCCTCCTTTCTCGTGGACTACCCGTTCGCGAGCAGGCTGTATCCGCACGCGCTGGATGTCATCCGCCATCTGCGCCCGATGGGGTTGACCGTCATCCTGTCCGATGGCGACGTGGTGTTCCAGCCGCGAAAGATCATGCGCTCGGGACTCTGGGAGGCAGTGGAGGGCCGGGTCCTGATTTATATTCACAAGGAGGAAATGCTCGATGCGGTTACCGCCGCCTATCCGGCGCTGCACTACGTCATGATCGATGACAAGCTGCGTATCCTGGCGATGATGAAGGCGATCTGGGGGGACCGTCTGACCACGGTGTTTCCGCGCCAGGGACACTACGCGACGGACGCCAGTATCCTCGCCGCCAATCCGGCGGCTGATCTTGCTGTCGAGAGAATCGGCGATCTTCGCGAGTTCGATCTTTCCACGTTCGCAGCCGCGACGACCGAGAGGGAGCTGCAAGAGGAGTAGTCATGAAGGCGACGCAACAATTACACGATCTCGGTCAGAGTCTTTGGCTCGACAACATCACCCGTGGCGTTCTGCGGGATGGGACGCTGAAGCGCTACATCGACGAGCTGTCGGTGACCGGCCTGACGTCCAACCCCACGATATTTCTTCACGCGATCGAGAAGGGCGGCCTCTACGACGATGCCATCCGGCGGATGATGGCGCAGGGTCGATCTGGCGAGGCGCTTTTCTTTCAGCTCGCGATCGAGGATCTGACGGAGGCTGCTGATCTCTTCCGCCCCGCCCACGACGCCACCAGAGGCGCAGACGGTTGGGTGTCACTGGAAGTGTCGCCGCTCCTGGCCAATGACACCGCCAGCACGATTCGCGCAGCCGTGGAGCTGCAGCAGCTGGCGCGACGTCCGAACGTCTTCATCAAGATTCCCGGTACACCCGAGGGCGTTCCCGCGATCGAGGAATCGATCTTCCGCGGCGTGCCCATCAACGTGACGCTGCTCTTTTCCGCGGCACAATACGTCGCGGCGGCCGAAGCGTACATGCGTGGAATCGAACGACGAATTGCGGCGGGGCTCGACCCGCGGGTGCACTCCGTCGCCTCGCTCTTCGTCAGCCGGTGGGATGTCGCGGTGCAGGACTCGGTGCCGCCCGCGCTTCGCAATCGACTCGGCATCGCGATCTCGCGACGGACGTACCGTGAATACCGTCGCCTGCTTGCTTCACCGCGGTGGCGCGCACTCGCCGCCGCCGGCGCACATACTCAACGTCTTCTCTGGGCGAGCACTGGAACGAAAGACCCTGACGCCCAGGACACGATGTACATCGAGGCGCTGGCCGCTCCCGATACGATCAACACGATGCCTGACAAGACACTCATTGCCTTCGCGGATCACGGCATGGTGAGAGGCGTTATGCCGGACGACGGCGGGGACGCCGAGCTCGTGCTCTCCGAGTTCGCGCGCGCAGGGATCGATGACACCGCGCTCGCCGCGCGGCTCCAAAGCGAGGGCACGACGTCGTTCGACAAATCGTGGAACGAGCTTCTCGAACTTCTCGACGCGCAGGGCAACGCTCTGGTGCAGCGCGATCGGGCGACGGCGCGTGTGCAATGAGGAGTATTCGGAGCATGGACGTATTGACGGAGTCCCACACGAGATGACGGCGCCGCGTGGAACCATCGATGAAGTCTGCATCAACACCATCCGTACGCTCAGCATCGATGCGGTCGAGAACGCAAACTCCGGGCATCCGGGTATGCCAATGGGGGCCGCCCCGATGGCGTACGTTCTGTGGACGCGCCACCTGCGGTACGACCCGGCAAATCCGGAGTGGAGCAATCGCGATCGATTCGTGCTTTCTGCCGGGCACGGAAGTGCGCTCCTGTACAGCCTCCTCTTTCTGACCGGGTACGCACTCACCGTCGACGACCTCAAACACTTTCGGCGCTGGGGAAGCAAGACTCCCGGCCATCCGGAACGCGGAGTAACTCCCGGCGTCGACGTCACCACCGGGCCACTCGGTCAGGGCTTCGGCAATGCGGTGGGGATGGCGATGGCCGAGCGATGGCTTGCCGCGACGTTCAATCGACCTGGGCACGAGATCGTCGACCATCGCACGTACGTCATCGCCAGCGATGGAGACCTCATGGAAGGCGTTGCGTCGGAAGCGGCGTCTCTCGCAGGCGATCTGCATCTCGGCAGACTGATCGTGCTCTATGATGCGAATCAGATCACGCTGTCAGCCACGACCAACGTCACCTTTGTGGAGGACGTGGGGGCGCGTTTCGCCGCCTATGGTTGGCAGGTGCAGGAGATCGACGGAATGGACGTCGCCGCCGTGGATGCGGCGCTCACGGCGGCCCGGGCCGACGAAGCGCGCCCTTCGCTCATCGTGGCGCGGACCCACATCGGCTTCGGGAGTCCGAACAAGGTCGATACCTTCCAGGCGCATGGTGAGCCGCTCGGGAAAGACGAGGTACGGCTGACGAAGCGCGCATATGGCTGGCCGGAGGACGCGCAGTTTCTCGTGCCCGAAGAGGCACAGCGCGAGTTCGCGAAGATGTCGGTGCGCGGTACGCAGCTGCGCGCGGACTGGCAGCGGATGATGGACAGCTATCGCGTCGCGAACCGCGATCTCGCGCGCGATCTGGATCGCGCCATGGCGGGCGAGCTCGCACCAAATTGGGATGCGAAGCTTCCGTCGTTCACACCCGCGGATGGCGACATGGCTACTCGCGACGCCGGCGCGAAGGCGATCGCGGTGCTCGCCGAATCGATTCCGAATCTCGTTGGCGGTTCGGCGGATCTCGATCCGTCAACCCGCACCATGATGAAGGACAAGGGAGATTTTGAGAGCGGCGATGCACCATTGGAGGGACAGACTCCCGCAACCCAGGGACTGTCGGGCGGCGCGCGCGGGTACGCGGGGCGCAACATCCACTTCGGCATCCGTGAGCACGCGATGACAGCGATTCTGACCGGCATGGCACATCACGGCGG
>DATHJR010000526.1:0-9282 GCA_035286525.1 Gemmatimonadaceae bacterium
CCAGCGGCGCGAGGTCGAGCTGGTGGTACTCGTGAAGCATCTGCTCTACATCGAGAAGTACACCATCGATGGCGCGCGGCAGAAGGTCGACGAGCACCGGAAGAAGGGGCAGCTCAAGCCGAGCGCGCGAAGGGCGCTCGACGTCCACACGCTCGCATCAATCGAGCAGGAGCTCGCCGAGGTCATGAACATCCTGGGCGGAGACAACCCCCGCTCGTGACCTCCGTTGCTTGCGTCATTCCGGCATTCGATGCGGCGGGCACCCTCGAGGCGGTCGCGAGCGGGCTTCGCTTGTCGCTGCCGCAGGCGATGCTGATCGCGGTGGACGATGGCTCCTCGGATCACACGTACGACGTGGCGCAGGGGACGTGCGATCGCGTCGTGCGCCTCGACCTGAATCATGGCAAGGGCGTGGCACTCCGCGCCGGATTCGTGGTGGCCCTCGATGCGTGCGTGTCGTCCGTCATCACGATCGATGCCGATGGACAGCACGATCCCGCGCGCGCGCCCGAGCTGCTGGCCGCGCTCGCGGACGCCGACGTCGTGATCGGGACGCGCGAGCGCACACGCGGCACGATGCCGATGGGGCGCCGGGTCACGAACGCGCTCGCCAGCGCGGCGGTGGGCGCGATCGTGGGCGTCGCGGTGCCCGATGCGCAGTCCGGCTATCGCGCGATGCGTCGCGAGGTTCTCGAAGCGAGCCACGCGACGGGGGATCGCTACGAGTACGAAACGGAGCTGCTCATCGAGGCCGTGCGCGCCGGCTTTCGTCTCGCGACCGTCGACGTCCCGACGCGATACGGCGCACGCAGCCATTTTCGCGCGTGGAACGACTCGTTCAGAGTCGTGCGCACGATCTGGCGTCATCGCGCCAGGCGCTCGGACTGATGCGCCTTCTCTGCACGAACGACGACGGCATTCTCGCGCACGGCCTCGACTGCCTCGTGAAATCCGCCGAGAGGCTCGGCGACGTGACGGTGGTCGCTCCGGATCGCGAGCAGAGCGCCACGAGCCACTCGCTCACGCTCCATCATCCCATTCGTCCGGTGGCCCGCGGCGACGAGCGCTGGCAGGTGGACGGCACGCCCACCGACTGCGTGATGCTCGCGATCGAGGCGCTCATGCCGCAGCGTCCCGATTTCGTGTTGAGCGGAATCAATCACGGGCAGAACATGGGCGAGGATGTGCTCTATTCGGGCACCGTCGCCGCCGCGATGGAGGGCGTGTCGCTCGGCGTTCCCGCGATCGCGCTCTCGTTCGCGGGGGGCGAGCTGAAGGCGGATCCGGCGCTGCTCACCGATCAGATTCCGGCGGTCGAGGCGCTGCTCAGGCATCTCACTACGCTCCAGATGCCGAACGATACGCTGCTCAACGTCAACATGCCTGCCCGCCGCGCGAGCGAGATACGCGGCGTCCGCCTCACGCGACTCGGCCGGCGCGTCTACTCGGATTCGCTGATGAGGATGCAGGATCCACGCAAGCGCGAGATCTTCTGGATCGGCGGCGGCTCGGCGTCGTGGAGTGGGGCCGCCGATTCGGATTTTCGGGCCGTGGAAGATGGCTTCATCTCGGTGACACCGCTCACCCTCGACCTCACGCATCTGAAGATGCTCGACGAGGCGAAGCTCTGGTGGTCGGAGCCGTGAGCGGCCAGCAGCCGGGCGGCCGGCGCCGGCTCGTCGAGGCGCTCCAGGAACGTGGTGTGCGCGACCTGGCCGTGCTTCGCGCGTTCGATCTCACTCCGCGGCATCTCTTCGTGCCGACGGGCATGCGGCACCGCGCGTACGAGGACAGTGCGCTGCCAATCGGCAACGGACAGACGATCTCGCAGCCGAGTACCCATGCGAAGTACCTCGAGCTGTTGGCGCTCACGGGGAAGGAGCGGGTACTCGAGGTCGGCACGGGGTCTGGTTACCAGACGGTGCTCCTGTCGCACCTCGCCTCACAGGTGTTCTCGATCGAGCGGGTGGGAACGCTGGTGACGAAGGCGCGCGAGGCAATCCGGGCGGCGGAGGCGCCCAACGTGTCGCTCCTTTCGGGCGACGGCACGCTCGGGTGGCGGGAGTACGCGCCCTACGACGCGATTCTGGTGACGGCCGGCTCGCCGGCCGTACCGACGCCCCTGGCGGAGCAGCTTCAGGAGGGTGGACGGCTGCTGATCCCGATCGGCGAACGCGAAGAGCAGATTCTTGCGTTATTCATTAAGCGGGGAGCGGAGCTCGAGCGGCGTGACATCGGGCCCGCGAGATTCGTCCCGCTCATAGGCAAGTATGGCTGGCCCTCCTGAAGCTGTCCTGTCAGCTTCATCTATCGTATCTACACGGGCGCTGAGGATCGCGTCCCCGCCGCGCCCGCAGGAGTGCTGATGGAAGACAGTTCGAAAGACCTTCCCAAGCCCGCACGCAGCTCCGCCGCCAGACCGTTTCTTTCGCCGCGTTCGAATTCGGGTGAAGGAACTACTGGTCCGCTCGACATGAGTCGTCGCCGTGCCGCGCAGCTTTTCACGCCGCCGGGATCGGCGCCCGCGACTCGCATTGCGGACAAGGCGCCTGGAGTGAAGACGGATTCGAACCGTGAGCCGCCGGAAATCCCGAGCTCGAGTGCGGCGGATGGATCGTCCGACATGGCCGCCGTCGATGCGTCGCACTCGAAGAACCAGCCCGACGTGGATTTCGAGGGTGACTGGACTCCAGCACCGCGCGTCGAGCCCGAGCGCGACGCGGAATCGATGCGAGCGCGCAGCAACGATGCGGACGACGATCGCCTCGTCGTCGAACTGTACGAGCCCGAGGAGATCGAGCTGACCGTGTCGTCCTCGAGCGACCCGAACGAGCAGGCGATTCAGGTGATCGGCTACGACGACGCCAACAGCCTGCTCAAGGCCGCCGCGAACGATGGCGAAGATCCCGAGATCGATGGCATCTATCTCGAGTCGACGGAATTTTCCTTTGAGCACATCGCGCCACGGCAGCGCGGGACCCTGGACAGCTTTTGGGCAACCGCGCCGGTCAAGAGCGCGGGCGCAGGTTCACCGGAGGCCGAAGCGCCGCCCGCGGCGGACGAGACCGAGGCGACGATCGACGAGGAGACCGCCGGCGAGGTGGAAGGCGAGCATGAGCTGGCGATGCGCATGATGGCCTCTGAGCCGTCGATCGACGAGCAACCATTCGAGTGGAGCGACGATCCGTCGACGACCATCGCGCACGCGCAGTCGGCAGCGGAGCCGGAGCCCGAGCACGACCCCGCGCCCGTTCGCGCCCAGGAATCCAGGCTCCCCGACATCGCGCCACCGTGGATGAGCCGCCTCACGCCGCTCAATACGCAGGCGCTCGAGGAGCTGAAGGAGTCGGAGCCCTGGGACTTCACGCCGCCCCGCGGACTGGAGCAGATCGTGGATACGACGGCGGCATCGACGGCCTCGCCGGCTCCGGCGCAGGAAGCCGCGCCGCTGGCGGGCAACGATGTAGCGGACGCTCTCGAGCGCATCGCCGCGCGAGTGCGGGACGGCGCCATCGATGTGCCGGCAGGAACCGCGATGAGTGATGAGACCGCGCTCTCGGCTGTGCTCACGGCGCTGCTTCGACTGCGACGTTGAGTGAGGTGTTCGCGCACGTCGAAGTGACGGGCCAGGTGCAAGGGGTCGGCTTTCGCGAATTCATACGCACGATCGCGCAGCGGCTGGGAATTGCGGGATGGGTTCGCAACCGCGACGATGGAACGGTGGAGCTCGCGGCCGCGGGCAATCCGAGCCAGATCGAGACGCTGCTCGCCGCGGTACGCCGCGGGCCGGCAGGCGGAAATGTGCAGGCGGTGCGCGCGCTTCCCGTCGACGCGCAGGACGTGATGCCCAAACCCTTCGTCATCCGCCGGTGAGTACGTGACCACTGACGCTCGCGCGGATCTCGATCGCTTTCTGCGCCCCTTCATCCGCGAGATCCCGAACTTTCCGAAGCCGGGGATCGCCTTCAAGGACATCACACCTCTGCTCGCGGATGCAGCAGCATTCCGTCGTGCGACGGAGGGGATGGCAGAGCCGTTCGCCGGCGATCGGATCACGCACGTGATAGGGATCGAGAGTCGCGGATTCATCCTCGCGGCACCGATCGCGCAGCAGCTAGGCGCGGGGTTCATTCCGGTGCGGAAGCCGGGGAAGTTGCCGCACACGGTGGAGCGCGTCGACTACACACTCGAATACGGGACGGACGCGCTCGAGATGCACCGCGACACGCTGCAGTGGGGGCACCGCGTGCTCGTGGTCGATGACGTGCTCGCGACCGGCGGCACCGCGAAGGCGACGTGCGAGCTCATCGATCTGAGCGGCGCGGAGCTCATCGGCTGCAGCTTCCTGATCGCGCTCCCCGAGCTTTCGGGACTGACGGTGCTGCGTCATCGACGGGTGCACTCGCTGCTGCGCTACTGAGCGGGTTTTTCGGGTCGCCATGCGCATTCTGACGATCACGCACAACTATCCGCGGTGGGATGGCGACAGGGCAGGGGCCTTCGTCGCTCGCCTCGCGTCCGAAACGGTGACGCTCGGGCACACGGTGCGCGTGGTCGCGCCGCACGCGCCCGGTGCCGCGATGCGGGAGATCCAGCACGGAGTAAAGGTGGTTCGCGCGCGCTATGGGCCGGATGCGCTCGAGCGCGTTGGCTACACCGGCGCGCTGGGGCAGCCGATGCGCGCGACGCGCCTCGCGCCGCTCATGCTGCCGCCGTTCATCGCGCGGCTGTGGTCCGTCGCCGCGAGCGAGGCGGAGAAATTCAATCCGCACGTCGTGCACGCGCATTGGTGGATGCCCGGCGGCTGGATCGCGAGCCGCCTCGGCCGGCCGCTCGTCATCACCTGTCACGGCACCGACGTGCGGCTGCTCGAGAAATCGTATTGGCGTGCGATCGCGGCGCCTGCGATGTGGCGCGCCGGCGCCATCACGACCGTCTCGGAATTTCTCGCTGACGACCTTCGGCGACTGATGCCCGCGATCGCGCGCCGGGTCGTGGTGACGCCGATGCCGCTCGACATCGAGCGCTTCGCGCGCGGCGCCGACACGCCGAAGGTCTCGCCGCCGCGCGTGCTCTTCGCGGGGAATCTGATCGCTTCGAAAGGGGTCGACGTGCTCGTCGAGGCGATCGCGTTGTTGCGCGACCGAGGCGTGTCGTGCCAGCTTCGGATCATCGGAGCCGGACCGGAGGAGCCGCGGCTGCATGCTCTTGCGGCGAAGTACGCGCTGGGCGATTCGGTGACGTGGTCGCCGTTCATCTCGCAGCACGAGCTGCCGGCCGAATTCGGAGAGGCGGCGATCACCGCGCTCGTGTCGCGCGGAAAGGCAGAGGGACTTGGGCTCGTGCTCGCCGAAGCGCTGCTCGCGGGCAGCGCGGTTGTCGGTACCGCCGCAGGGGGCATTCCGGAGGTCGTGGTCGACGAGCAGACGGGCCTCATCGCCAGGGACGGCGACGCCGCGGATCTCGCTCGCCAGATCGAGCGGCTCCTGGCGGACCCGGAGCTGCGCGACCGAACCATCGAGGCGGGACGCATTCGCATCCGGGCGCAGCACGCGCCGGTTGCCGCGGCGGACAGGTTCATCACTATCTACAAGGAGGTAGCGAAGGGTGGGTACGGAAAGTAGTTATTGCGAATGAGCCTCTCGTTCAAACTGCTCGGGCCCAACGAGGCGCCACTCCTCGAGCACCTCGCCCTCAACGATCCTGCCTTCGATCTCGATGGACGCGGCAAGCCGCTGGAGCCACTGTCTCCCGCGGCAGCGCAACGATTCCTGGCGGATCCCGCGGTGCTGTTCTGGGTGGCGAGGGACGGCGAAGAGATCGCCGGATTTCTGTACTGCCTGCTCGTGCCCCTGCGGTCGAGCGACGAGCAGGAGCTCCTGCTCTACGAGATCGGCGTGCGCACGGAGTGGCGCCGGAAGCGCGTGGGGCGGCTGCTGCTCGACCACATGGAAGGATGGATGCGAACGAACGGGGTATGCGAGGTGTGGGTGTGCGCGGACAATCCAGCCGCGATCGCGTTCTATCGGGCGTGCGAGTTCGAAGTGCCGCAGGCGCAGCCGACGTACATGACGTACAGGGTGCGCTGAGCGGCCGGCGCGTTGCAGGGTGCGCGGGCGCGACGGACGCGCCCCGAGATGACTCGACTTGACATTCCTCGGAGGGCGCGTAGCATCACCTGCTTCATACGGCGCTCACCGGCTCCGGTCGGAGCCACGCGCGCTCCACCCACAATTCAAGCACGGAACACATGCGACTCCTTCCCTGGGCCGTAGTCATTCTCGCAGCCGCGTCGGCGGTCGGATGCGAGAGCTCCACTCGCGTCACGCCGGAACAGCAGGATGCCGCGCTGGCTCCTTCACGGAGTGCGGCGGCCAATGCCGCGCCTACAGGCAAACCGGAAATCGACCCCTCATACGCGAATGGCAAAACCGTGTACATGATCGGGCCGCACACGATCGTGAATGCCCGGGAGACGATGCCGAACGCGTACGCGCACGCGGAGGAGCTCTACATCGTTGCGTATCCGCAAGCGACGCTTCCGCAGCCGGGAGCGGGGCCGATCACGCTGCCATCCGGATACCAGCCACAATGCGATCCGTGCTTCCATCCGGGACTGCCCTTTCCGTTCGTCTATCACGACCACGTGCTCACCGGTGCCCCGGGGATGGGAAAGAACGGCACCGCGGGCGTGTTCAAGGCGCCATGGAAGATCATCGTCCTCGTCTACAATCCAGCGTACGTGGCATCGCCGACCTTCAGGCCGATCACGAGCGCAACAGACCTCGACGCGGCCGAGGCGGCGGGGAATGTGTTCCTGCCGATTAACGCCGGCGGTGACAACGTTTACGAGGTGGACACGGGCAACCTGCTCATCTGTCCACTGGTCTCGAGTCACGCGTGACTGTGGCGAGAGGCGGCGGAGGAATCGCCGCCGCCTCTCGCTTTTCGCGTCATCTCGATTGAGCACTCTGCGAGCGCCACGGCGCAGGGGATATTACGACATCGCGCGTGTTGTTACGCCCCGTAGCTCAGGTGGATGGAGCAGGCACTGAGCACAAACTCTCAATTACGAAATCCGCCGCGGCGTAAGCCGCATTATGAGCGACATCACCGGAATTTCAACTAAGACTGGGACACACCCCGGTGCGCTCGAGCCTATTTGTGCGAGAGCTGATAACACGCTACGTCGTATTGCGACACAGCATGTGAGTTTCCGTTCGCCAGAGATTGCGTACCTGGACTTCCCGCGTAAACGGTCTCGGCATGCGCAAAGCCACCGGAATTGAATCCGTTCGGCGCTGTTGTCTCCTGCTGACAGCTTGCTCCTGGCTGACCAGTGGTGGAGGGGTTTCCGACAGCGCGTGTCGTTCCGGTTTGCGTTACCGAAAGATTCGGCTGCACGGAGGACTGCGTCGAAGGCGCCGTGGGGCTTTCCGCGCAGGCGGCGAGCACGGCGAAGGTGGCGAGAAAGGGCAGTAATTTCATAGAGAACTCCAGCCGGAAGTAGAGACCGGTGAGCCTCTGCACAGACTGCAGCGGAGGTCACAGATTTCCACAGATCTGGTGCATTTGATAGGCCATTACGGTCGCCATGCAAGGAAGGGAGACGATTCAAATTGCCGCCATACACACGAAGTTTTTTTGATACGGCCGTCCCAAACCGGCGACACCGCGCGGCGACTCCCTTCATCAGGAGCGCAACAATCGCTTGGACCGGACCAGAAAGGATTCGCGACCGGCGTGCGGGCGACAACAATTTTCTTTACGTTTTCTAGTACGGCCGAGCGCCCAGTATTTATTGGAGAAGTACTCGCACCGCATTCGCACACTTTTCGCCGCGGCCAAGCACGTAACTCTTTACACCCCCGTAGGTCAGGTGGATAGAGCAGCGGTTTCCTAAACCGTTGGCCGAGAGACCACGTGCTTTCTGTTCCGGCACAATAATGCGGGCAGAGCCGACAGTACCAGAAAAAGCCCGCACACGAACTGTTGTCGCGTGTGGGCCCGGAGACTCAGCGCGAAGCTTGGATTACTTGGACGCCATCACTGCTGTCCGATCAAGTTCTTGACGCGGAAAAGGTTGTCGAAATGAACGATCACCCCGTCGGTGGTCGCGGGCAGCGCCAAATAATGTGTCCCAACAGCTACCAAGTACAATCCGCCCCCCCCTTGGCGCTCCAATATTGATGCTGTCGACGGCCTGCGAGGCGCGCTGGCACTTTGATTCGTCCGTAACTCCAAGTACTTGACTGATTGGGACGGACGGAATGCCCAGCGTGCTGCGCGAATCGACATAGACTTTCCACGTCGAAGCGCCATAAGACTGCGCTTTGGCCAGAAATATTGCCCCCGTGGTATCGGTAAGCGGATTACAGAACAGGAACAGCGCGCGGGCGGCGACGGGAGGTTCGAGTGTAGCTCGCCCCGCCATCGCCACTAGCGTAGAAACAAGAACGGCTGCGCCGATCTGCTGAAAGGTCATGGGTTCTCCCGAAATGAAGGAGCCGTCTGGCTCCCGTTGCCCATGGAACACCTCTGCAATCTGCGACTTTGGTGCGGGCGATGACAAATTGCTTTACGTTTTCTACAAGCGCCCAGCACCGCAGAATTATCAGCGAAGTGTTCGTACCCAAGTCGCACACGTTCGGTCACGGCCGAACACGTATCTCCCCACGCCCCCGTAGCTCAGGTGGATAGAGCAGCGGTTTCCTAAACCGTTGGCCGGGTGTTCGAGTCACCCCGGGGGCATTGCGACAGTCTCTTGGCTCGCGGCCGCGTCGCATCCCACGACGCAGTCCGATTCCCGGCTTCCACGCGACACCTCGCTCGCTGCGGGAGCTACGCACCCACCCCATGCTCCCGCCCAGCCGGCGCGCGCCGAGACCCGCGACCCGCCCGCGCGACGAGCGCCCGCGCGAGCATCGCTGCGTAGCCCCTGATCGTCCCGATGGTCGCGCTCACCTCGTTCGCTGAGGTCATGTACGGATCCGGAATCTCGTGCGCGCGATACGAGCCCGACGCGTTCATGCCGCCGAACAGCCTCAGCTTGCGCCGCGACTCCGGGAACGTCGCGAGGATGTTCACGTAGTTCAAATCATCCATCGCGAAGATGACGTCGTAGTCCGCCACGAGCTTCCTGGTGATCCGCGTGGCGGCGTGCTCGCGCAGCGAGAGCCCGAGCTCTCGTGCGGCTTCCACCGCGCGCGCATCGGCGGGTCGTCCGTCATGCGCGTGGGTGCCCGCGGACGCGATCCTCACGTTCGCGACGCCGGCGGCGCG